>NZ_JANSJB010000005.1:36063-47170 GCF_047462355.1 Synechococcus sp. H55.9
GCCGGATCCCCAGGCAGGCCGCTATTCCTATTCCAATATCCCGCCGGAACGCATTCGCGAACCCGGTGAACCTGAGGAGGAAGGCGACGCGGCCACAGCCCCCAACTGGCGGATCGTCCGACGGCCCTATCCTGTCGAGGAGGAAGAGGAATGGGACTCCTAAACTGGTGGCGATCTTCTGCGGCTCCCTTGTCTGAGTCCGACCCTCGACCGGAACCCCAGGGACAGAATAACTATCTGCTGATCGTTCTCGACAGTTGCCGCTTCGACAGCCTGCTGGCTGCCAACCCCAAGCATCTGCTCAAGTTGGGATCCCTGGAAAAGCGCTGGAGCTACGCTTCCTGGACGGCTCCCGCCCATTACAATCTGCTCATGGGCCTGCTGCCCCACACCAGCCCCACCCAGGTCTTTGCTTCCGAACACTACAAGCAGGATTACTTGCGCTACAACGAGCGCCTCGGCACCCGCCAACCGATTGAGTTCAAGCATCTGCTGCCCCACCTCTATTTGCCGACGCTACTGAAGCACCAACTGGGCTATACCACCCACGCCATGGTCTCCCTGCCGGTGCTCAACCCCAGCACCCTGCTCAATCGCGACTTCGATTCCTACCGCCTCATGCCCCAGCACAACGATATGGCGGCCATGGTGGAGCAGTTGCGCTTCGAGCCGGATCGCCCCAGCTTTTACTTGTTAAATGTGGGCGAAACCCACTATCCCTACGCGTTGCCGGATGAGGATCCCGGCCTGTGGCCCCGCATCTCTGGGGTCAATGGCGTGTTAAAGCGCCTGGATGAAGGGGAAGAGACCGGGATCCCCTTTTTCAGCGCTGCCCAGTTGGAGGAGCTGCGCCAACGGCAGATCGAGGCGGTGCGCTACCTGGACGGGGTCTTTGAGCAACTGTTTGACCTAGTTCCCAAAAACACTTACATCACGGTTACCGCCGACCACGGCGAATTGTTCGGGGAAGGGGGCTATTTCGGCCATGGCCCCATCCACCACGAAAAGGTGCTAGAGGTGCCTTTTATTGAGGGAAAAATTCGCTAGGACAACACCCAGCCCCTCTCCCAGAGGCCCAAGCGCTCCGCGCCGCTCACGCGACCACCCCCGGCCCCTCTCCCAGAGGGAGAGGGGAGATGGGGATCGGGGCTAGGTTGCTGCCTGGAAGAGTCGTCTGCGAGAAAGGGGCTAGACCTGCTAGGTCTCTGGCTTGGGCAAGGCGGGATCCCGGCGAGTTTCCCTAAGGCTTTCGCCAAGAGAGGTCAGCTTGCCACCCTCTTCGGCGGCCAAGTCAGCAGAACGGGCGATCTCGTAGAGGCTTTTGACCACGCTAGAGAGGGGAATGGCGATGATCACGCCCAAGATGCCCCCCAGTTGCGCCCCCACCAACAGGGCGATCAAGATCCACACCGGGTTGAGGCCAATCAGCTCCCCCATCAGGCGAGGGGCGATGACCCGATCCTTAACCTGCTGCACAATTAGGGAGACCAGCACCACCTTGAGGCTGAGCCAGATATCCTGAAAGGCCAGCAGCACCGCTGCCGCGCCGATGCCGATAAAGCCTCCCACCAGCGGGATCACCTCCAGCAGGCCGATCAACAGGCCAAACAAAAGCCCGAAGGGCACGCGCAAAAAACCAAAAATTGGCACCAGCATCAGGGCCATGATGAACCCCAACACCAACTGGCTGATGAGAAAGTTCTGGAAACTCAGAGCCAGGGCTTCGCCGATGCGCGGCCCCCAGGGCTTGGGAAAGAGGCTGAGCAACCCCTGCCAAAACTGGCCGCCGTAGAGCAGCATGTAGAGGGCCAACACCAGTACCAACACCAAATCGATCACCTGGTTAAAGGTGCCCAGGAGGATGTCCAGGGATTGGCCGGCAATTTTTTCGGCGCTGGCCTGCAGGCGGTTGAGGAGGGTGTTCACCAGCTCTGTCTGGCCGAGGTTGATGTTGCGCTCTGCCGCCCACAGGCTGATTTGATCCAGCCAGCTTTGTAAGGTATCCACCCACTCCGGGATCCGCGCCCCCAACTGCACCACCTGCTTGGCCAGGATGGGCACGATGGCGATCCCTACCAAGGCCAGCAGCACCACCGACAGGGCAAAAACCAGGGTGACCGCCAAACCCCGACTGACCCGATAGCGCCGCAGCACCTGTACCGGATAGTTGAGCAAAAAGGCCAGCACCGCCGCCGTCAGGATGGTGGTGAGCAGATGGCCAAACAGCCGGCCCACCTGTAGGGCCAGCCAGCCGCTAATGACGATCAAAATCCAGGTGAGCAGCAGCCGCTGCAAGGGCGAGAAGCGATTCATGCCAGGGGGATCCCCAAGAGCCTAAAAACCCAGGATGCTATATCCACTATCCACGTAGATCACCTGGCCGGTAATGCCGCTGGCCAGGTCGCTGGCCAAAAAAGCAGCCACATTGCCCACCTCGAGCTGGGTGATATTGCGCCGCAGCGGAGCTTTCTCCTCCACCGCGTGCAGCATGGCATGAAAATCCGAAATCGCCGAAGAAGCCAGGGTGCGAATGGGCCCGGCAGAGATAGCATTCACCCGGATCCCGGCGGGGCCCAGCTCGGCCGCCAGGTAGCGAACACAGGTTTCCAGGCCCGCTTTGGTCACCGCCGCCATGTTGTAGTTGGGCACCACCCGCACGCCCCCCAGATAGGTGAGGGTGAGGATGCTGCTGCCGGCTCTCAAGAGGGGCTTGGCGGCCCGGCAGAGGGCAATCAGGGAGTAGGTGCTCACATCCATGGCCAGGGCAAACCCTTCTCGGGAAATATCGCTAAAGTTGCCGCTCAGCTCTTCTTTTTTGACAAAAGCCAGGCAGTGAACCAAGATATCGACCTGACCCCATTTTTGGGCCACCCCTTGAAACAGATCGTTGATCTGCTGGTCGCTTTGCACATCGCAGGGAAGGAGAAAGTCGGGCTGTAGGGGCTCGGTTAGTTGCTGAACTTTGGTCTTGAAACGATCCCGCTCGTCGGGTAGATAGGTAACCCCCAGGCTGGCCCCCGCTTTGTGCAGTTGCTGGGCAATGCCCCAGGCGATAGAACGCTCGTTGGCAATGCCGGTTACCAAGGCTTTTTTTCCGGTCAGGTCTAGCATAGGGAGAACAAGGAGTAGGGGTGCATTGTTTATCTATCCTCCCACAGAAGAAGGGATCCCTTAGCTGGGCTGATAGGTGGAAGCCACGTGCAGTTCTTTGAGCTGCTTGGGCTCGACGCCGGCAGGGGCGCCGGTGAGCAAACACCTGGCCTGCTGGGTTTTGGGAAAGGCGATGACATCGCGGATGGAATCTTCCCCCGCCAGCAGCATCACCAGCCGGTCTAGGCCGTAGGCGATGCCCCCGTGGGGCGGCGTGCCGTACTCAAAGGCTTCTAGCAAAAAGCCAAACTTGTCCCGCGCCTGCTCAGGGGTAAGGCCGATGGCCTGGAAAACCTGCTCCTGGATCTCCCGCTGGTAGATGCGCAGGGATCCCCCGCCCACTTCCACGCCGTTCCAGACCAGGTCGTAGGCCTGGGCCCGCGCCGTTTTTAGGTCGGCCAAGTCGTCGGGGTGGGGAGCGGTAAAGGGGTGGTGCAGGGCTTCTAGGCGGTTTTCCTCGGCGTTGAACTCAAACATGGGGAAATCGGTGATCCAGAGAAGATTCAAGGCGTTCTCCGGGATCAAGCCCAGCTCCTGCCCCAGGTGCAGCCGCAGGCGGCCCAGCGACTCGTTGACCACGGCAGCCGGCCCTGCCCCAAACAGCAGCAGATCCCCTGGCTTGGCGTTGGTCATCTGCAGCAACTGCTTCTCCTGCTCAGGGCTAAGGCTTTCCTTGAGGGCACCAATGGTATCGAGGCTGCCGGCGCGCACCCGAATGAAGGCCAGGCCGCCCGCCCCGTACTGGGTAACCAGCTTGAACAGATCGCCGCCGGGCTTGATGCGGGTGTTGGAGATCCTCTCGTCGCCGCCGGGCACCGGCAGAGCCTTGATCACTCCCCCCTGCTGCAGGGCTTTGGCGAAGACTTGAAAGCGGGATCCCTGAAACACCCCCGAAACATCCACCAACTCCAGCCCAAAGCGGGTGTCGGGTTTGTCGGAGCCGTAGCGGGCCATAGCCTCGGCGTAGGTCAGCCGCGGGAAGGGACGGGGCAGGTCGATCCCTTTGACAGTTTTGAAGATGTGGCCGATGAGCCGCTCGTTGAGCTCCAGGATTGCCTCCTGATCCAGGAAGCTCATCTCCATGTCCAACTGGGTAAACTCCGGCTGGCGATCCGCCCGCAGATCTTCATCCCGAAAACAGCGGGCGATTTGGTAGTAGCGATCCACGCCAGCCACCATCAGCAACTGCTTAAAAAGCTGGGGCGACTGCGGCAGGGCAAACCACTCGCCGGGGTTGACGCGGCTGGGCACCAAGTAATCTCTGGCACCTTCGGGGGTGGAGCGGGTGAGGATGGGGGTCTCCACCTCGATAAAGCCTTCTTCGTCCTCCAGAAAGCGGCGAATGGCCTTGATCACCTGGTGGCGCAGTTGCAGGTTGCGGGACAAGCGCTCCCGCCTCAAGTCCAAGTAGCGGTAGCGCAGGCGGATCTCCTCCCGCACCTCTTCCCCTTCTTCCCCCGAGACACTGAAGGGAAGCTGCTTGCCCACGCGGCTGAGAATTTCCAGCTCTTCTGCGTAGACCTCCACTTCGCCGGTGGCCAGGCGGGGGTTAAAGGAGTCTTCAGGCCGCCGCTGAACCGTTCCCGTTGCCCGTACCACATATTCGTTGCGCACCTGCCCCGCCAGCTCGTAGGAGAGGGGGGTCTTCTGGGGATCCGCCACCAGTTGCACAATGCCGGAGCGATCCCGCAGATCGAGAAAGATCACCCCCCCGTGGTCGCGGCGGCGGTCGATCCAGCCGTAGAGGGTGACACTCTGGCCGATGTGAGCTGGGCGCACTTGGCCACAATAGAGGGAACGGGGCGGGCGACGGATAGCAGCAGGCATGGACGCGGTAAGAAAACAAGGGTCTGAGCCCCTATCATACAAAACTCAGCCCCCCTGCCTCGATTCTGCCCCTCAAGGACAATCAGGGGATCCGCCCAAGGCCCCCACAATCGTGCAGGTGTTGTGGCGCATCATAGCGATGTAGGTTTCGGCACCGCTGCCTGGCTCCCCTAGGGAGTCCGAGTACAGTTCCTGTTCGGCCACCTGGACTCCCGCTTCGGCGGCCACCGTTTGGATGAGAGCGGGGTTAAGGGTGGTCTCGGCAAAAACCGCCGGCACCCCCAGGGCGCGGATCTCCTCCACCAACCGAGCCACCGTCTGGGCGCTGGGCTGTTCCTCGGTGCTGATCCCCAAGAGGGATCCCCCCATCTTCAGGCCGTAGGCTTGGGTGTAGTAGGCAAAGGCAGCGTGGGTGGTCACCAAAACCCGGTTGGCAGGGGGAATGGTCTGAATCTGCTCCGCGATCCAGGCGTGGAGCTCTTCCAGCTCCGCCCGATAGGCGGCGGCATTGGCCTGAAAAAAAGCCGCTTCGCCGGGCACCTGTTCCGCCAGCTCCTGGGCAATGGGCTCCACCATGAGGATGACGTTTTCCACATTGCCCCATACATGGGGATCCGGCGTCGGGATCCCGTCCTCATCGGTGACGATGGGGTCGAGGATCTCGGCCAGGGCAACCCGCCGCGCCCGTTGAGCAGCAGCGTTGACGAGACGAATCAACCCCGCCTCCAAGTTGTAGCCGTTGTAAAACACCAGATCCGCCTGCTCGAGAGCTGCGGCATCTGCCGGTGTCGGCTCATAGACGTGGGGATCCTGTCCCGGCTGCAGCAGGCTGCTGAGCTGGATGCGATCTTGACCCACCTGCTCTACCCAATCGGCAATCAGAGTGGTGGTAGCCACAACGCGGGGACGTGCCACAGCCAAGCTGGCCAGAGATGTCCAACCGCCCATCAGCAGGCCAAGCCCTACCACCAAGCGGCGCAAAGAAAAGATCTTGGTTTTCATAATTGTTTCACTATTTGAGTTTCCCCTTAGGGTACACTGGTCTTGGCGAAAATGAAAGGAAAATGAAAAAGCCAGCGATTGCTCTCCCTCTTCGTCCGGCCTCTCTGGTGGTGCGGGATCTGACGGTGCGCTATGGCAAGTTGCTGGCGTTGGAGCGGATCAGCGCCGAGATCCGGCCAGGGTGCATCACGGGCATCCTGGGCCCCAACGGGGCTGGCAAAAGCAGCTTTCTCAAGGCGCTGCTGGGGTTGGTGCCAAAAGAGGGGGGCGAGGTGCGCTACGGCGGCCAGGCGCTGCGGGGGGAGCAGGTGGCCTATGTGCCGCAGCGGTCGGCCATCGACTGGAGCTTTCCGGCCACGGTGTGGGATGTGGTGCTGATGGGACAGGTGAGAGCTGCCGGCTGGTTGCGCCGCATCGGTCCGCAAGGTCGGGAGCGGGCAGCGCAAGCTCTGGAGCGGGTGGGGATGGGGGCCTATCGGGATCGGCCCATCGGTCGGCTATCAGGGGGACAGCAGCAGCGGGTGTTTTTGGCGCGGGCTCTAGCGCAGGCAGCCGAGATCTACGCCCTGGACGAGCCGCTGGCCGGGATCGACCAGCCCAGCGAGGCCATTGTGTTTCAGGTTTTGCGGGAGCTGGCCGACGCCGGCCATATCGTGATGGTGGTGCACCACGACCTGGGGCAGGCGCTGGCCCACTTTGATGAGGTGCTTCTCCTCAACCGCGTCCTGATTGCCCAGGGATCCCCGCAGCAGGTGCTGCAGCCGCAGGTGTTGCAGCGGGCCTATGGCCGCATCCTGCCCTTGGACTCAGCTGCCTAGGGGGTGAGGGGTGGTATGGAAGGGCTCTGGCACACCCTGGCGGATCCCTTGCGGTTTGCCTTTATGCAGCGGGCTCTGCTGGTGGCGGTGGCCATCGGCGTTCTCTGCGCGGTGGTGGGCAGCTATTTGCTGGTGCAAAGCTTGGCCCTCCTGGGGGATGCCCTCAGCCATTCGCTGCTGCCGGGCCTGGCCATTGCCTACCTGCTGGATCTCAACCTCTTTGTCGGTGCCTTCGTGGCGGGGTTACTGAGCGCCCTGCTCATCCAGTGGATCCGCTCCGCCACCCCCCTCAAGCCCGATGCGGCCATGGGGATCGTCTTTTCTGCTTTTTTTGCCCTAGGGATCCTCTTAATCACGTTAATCCAACGGCGGGCCCGCATCGATCTCAACCACTTCCTCTTCGGCAACCTCCTGGGGGTGAGCGCAGCTGATGTGTTGACAGTGGTGGGCATCACCGTCCTGGTGCTGGGATTGGTGGCCCTCTTTTTTAAGGAGCTGACCTTCTACAGTTTCGATCCCCTGGGGGCCAAGGCAGCCGGCCTGCCTACTGCAGGGTTGGGATGGGGGCTGATGGCGCTCACCTCCCTCACTCTGGTGGCCAGCATGAAGGCGGTGGGGGTGCTGCTGGTGCTGGCCATGCTCATCACGCCAGCAGCAACAGCTTACCTGCTGGCGCCTCGCCTGCACCAGGTAATGCTGCTGGGATCCCTCTTTGGCGTCAGCGCTAGCCTGCTGGGGATGTACGCTAGCTACTACCTCAACGTCGCCTCCGGCCCGGCCATTGTCTTGGTGGCCTCCGTTTGGTTTGGCTTAGCCTTTCTGGCCAGAGTCATCTTCGGCCAAAGCTAAAGGCCGGGGAGAGAAGAGAGGGATCCCCGGCCCAGAGCCTATCCGATTAGAAGCGGGAAGAGCGACCATCTCGACTGCCGCCTGCGCTGGCCTGACGTGGCATTGCCTTGTTGACCCTCAGATCCCGGCCCATCCAGGTGGCGCCATCCAGCTCGTCGATGGCTTTTTGCTCGTCGGCCTCGTTTTCCAGCTCCACAAAAGCAAAGCCGCGCTTGCGGCCCGTTTCCCGATCTACCGGCAGCTTAATTTGCTTGACGGTGCCGTACTCGGCAAACACAAGCCGCAGATCTTCTTCACTGGCCTTGAAGGACAGATTGCCCACAAAAATGGTCATAACGTAGCGAACTCCGAACCTTAACCTTTAGCGCTCAGTTCGGAAGCTCACCTGGTTAGACCATTGGCTCAATCCGAACCTGATGCCAACCACATCTTAGTCTCCCCAACGGCATTTGCAAACTACCTGTCCAAGATCTTTCTCCAAGAATTTGCAGAAGCTTTTTTGAGCTAGGAAATTAAGGATCCCAACTGTTAGCAGCGCTTGCCTTGGCCCAGCGGCTGGCGTTTGGGAATGCCGGGAGAGCGGGGATAGTAAGCTGGTGTGGGGGCAACTTTCTCCACCAGCAGGCAATGCCGTATCCCGTGGCTGCGGGGGGTAGTGAAGGCTTCGACGTGGATCAGCTTCCCCCCCAGGAGAGAAAGGGCTCGCTCCAGAGTTTGGGCTTCTGCCTCGATCCAATGGCCACGGTAGAGGATGGCGCGTCCCCCCACCTTGAGCAGGGGCAGACAATACTCGGCGCAAACCTCTGCCGCTGCCAGGGCTCTGGCCAGGGCCAGATCGTAGCTGCCGCGTTCCTGCGGGTCTTGCCCCCAGATTTCGGCTCGCTGGGCCACCGCCCGCGCCTGGGTCAGGGAGAGCTGCTGCAGGGCCTCTTGCACAAAGGCAATCTTGCGTTGGCTGCTGTCCAGTAGGGTGAAGCTGGCCTGGGGCAGGGCAATTTGGGCCGGGATCCCTGGAAACCCTGCCCCGGTGCCGATGTCGATGCCCCGCCAGGGCCGAGCTTGAATCGCCGCCCAGGATCCCAGCAAGCGCAGGCCCCGCAGCGAGTCCCACAGGTGTTTCTCCCAAAAATCGATGGGAGCGGTGATGCGGGTCAGGTTCTGGGTGCGGTTTCCGGCCATCACCAGGGGATAGAGCTGTTGCAGTTGCTGCCGCTGCGGCTCAGAAGGCTGCCAGCCCAGCTCCGCCAGCCAGCTCTCCCAGAGGGCCTCCAGTTCGGGGGGCTCAGAGGCAGGCGGGGCAGCCTTCTTCATCCCAGGGATCCCAGCCATCGCGATCCCAGTTGCAATCCGGCGGGAATGGCTCGGTCGGCCCAGCCTTTCAGCTCTTGGGTCAAGCCCTGCAAAGATCGGTCGGCGCCCAGCAGCTCCTGGTTCAAGCACACCAGCTCCTGCAAATCCAGCTCCTGGCAGTTGGCCCAATCTTCTGCCAGCAAGTTGATCGGTTGGGGCTGAGCTTGCAACGGCTGCTGGGCAGCCAACTCCAGCTCTATATCCAAAAGCACCTGCTCCAGCCGTTCTACCCGCTCTTGCATCTGGGCCAATAAGGCCGCCAACTGCTGGCAGCAATGGTGAACCCGCTGAGCATAAACCTTGAGCGGCAGCGTCAGCGGCAGCAGCGACTCAGACAACAGTTGAATCAGGTGCTGGGCCTCCAGTTCTTCCAGTTGCAGATCTTGCCAAATGGCATGGTAAAAATGGAGCGAGCGACGACAGGTTTCCAGGCGCTGGTAGCAGGGCTGCAATACAGAGCCGCGCAACTCCTGCAGATAATCGGCCCACAGTTGTCCGGCCTCTACCACCCAACCCGTTTGCAGAAAACTCCACCCCTGGGCCAGCAGCCAACTGATCACCAGGCCTGCCAACAACTGCGGCTTTTGCTGGGCCAGAAAAGGCAGAAGATGCTCTCCCCAAATCGCCAACCCCAGCCAGAGCAGAGCGGCCAAAGCCAAGTGGGGCAAGCTGATCATCTGGGCCAGAAGCTGAGCAGAACCTGCGGATCCCTGGGGAAGTCGGCGCTGCCGCAGCATCCAGATGAGCCCTGCACCCAAGCTGTACAGCCCTCCCCCCAACAGCGGGATCACCACCAACCACAGGGGTTGCCCCCTCCACAGGTGCGGCAATAGCCCAGCCTGGCCCGGCGCATCCCAACTGAGCAAATACAAAGCCAACAAAGCCAAAACCACACCCCACCCCTGCTGCCGTTGGAGGCGGCGGGCCAGCAGGCGGCGGCGACGACGAAGATAGGTTTGAAAGGATTCAGCCACAATGGACATAAAACGATGGATCGCAGATCCCTGCCAATATCCCCACCGGTCTGGATCGCCTCCTTACGATCATAAGTCTTGACTCGGCCCTGGCGTCTCTGGGTTCACTATTGCGATTATTACTGGGAGTCATCGCTTGGCTGGCGGGGCAGGGCTCATCAGACAGTTTTTCAGAGAAGTTCTGTTCTCAAAGCGGGCCTGGGAGAAGCTGTCCAGGACAGGCGGCTGCAAGAAAATCCCCCATCCCTGCTACGATGGAAAGGTCCTTAACGTTTCTTATCCACAGCCAAGTTGGTTTCTTGGTTCGGGTTTTCTCTTCTGCACTGTGCGAGGTTTTGTGAGCGCTTCTGCATCTCTCCTTAGCTCTGACCTATCTCTCTCCCCCCTCAAGGTGCAGCGCCAGATGATCGTTATTCTCGACTTTGGATCCCAGTACTCGGAGCTCATTGCCCGTCGTATTCGCGAAACCCACGTCTATTCGGAAATCCTTTCCTACCGCACCACTGCTGAACACCTGCGGCAAATGCGGCCCCAGGGCATCATCCTCTCCGGCGGCCCCAACTCGGTCTATGAGCCGGGCGCTCCTGCTTGTGACCCGGAGATCTGGAACTTGGGGATCCCCATCCTGGGCGTATGCTACGGCATGCAGCTCATGGTGCAGCAGTTGGGGGGCAAGGTGGAGCCAGCCCAGAAGGGGGAATACGGCCGTGCCGCCCTGCACATTTTGGATCCCACCGACCTGCTCACCAACTTGCCGGAAAACAGCATCATGTGGATGAGCCATGGGGATGCGGTGACCGAGTTGCCGCCAGGTTTTCACGCCCTGGCTGCCACAGACAACACCCCCTGTGCCGCCATTGCCGATCCCACTCGCCGTCTTTACGGAGTGCAATTTCACCCAGAGGTGGCCCACTCGCAGGCGGGTGCCTTTCTCATTCGCAATTTTGTCTACCACATCTGCGGCTGCGAGCCCACCTGGACAACGGAAGCTTTTCTGGAGGAGGCGATTCGGGAAGTCCGGGCCCGTGTGGGCGACAAGAAGGTGTTGTTGGCCCTTTCGGGGGGGGTGGACAGCTCTACTTTGGCTTTTTTGCTGCACAAGGCCATCGGCGACCAGCTCACCTGCGTCTTCATCGA
>NZ_JANSJB010000005.1:47270-53551 GCF_047462355.1 Synechococcus sp. H55.9
GGGGGGGTGGACAGCTCTACTTTGGCTTTTTTGCTGCACAAGGCCATCGGCGACCAGCTCACCTGCGTCTTCATCGATCAGGGGTTTATGCGCAAGGATGAGCCGCAGCGGCTGCTGCGCCTTTTCCAGGAACAATTTCACATCCCTGTCCACTACGTAGATGGCCAGGAGCGCTTCCTCCAACAGTTGAAGGGAGTTACCGACCCGGAAGAAAAACGCAAGCGCATTGGGGCAGAGTTTATTCGCGTGTTTGAGGAGGAGTCGCAGCGGCTGGGCCCCTTCGAGTACTTAGCCCAGGGTACTCTTTACCCCGATGTGATCGAGTCGGCCAATACCAATGTGGATCCGGTGACCGGAGAGCGCATTGCCGTCAAGATCAAAAGCCACCACAATGTCGGCGGGCTGCCGGAAAATCTGCGCTTTAAGCTGGTAGAACCTCTGCGCAAGCTCTTCAAAGATGAGGTGCGGCAACTGGCCCGCTCGTTGGGTTTGCCGGAAGAAATTGTTGGCCGCCATCCTTTCCCGGGGCCGGGACTGGCCATCCGCATTGTGGGCGAAGTCACCAAAGAGCGGCTGGAAACCCTGCGCGAGGCGGACATGATTGTCCGCCAGGAGATCAACCGCTCCGGCTACTACCCCAAGTTGTGGCAAGCCTTTGCCGTGCTGCTGCCGGAAGTGCGCTCGGTGGGGGTGATGGGGGATAAGCGCACCTATGCCTGCCCAGTGGTGGTACGACTGGTTACCAGCGAAGATGGTATGACGGCGGATTGGGCCAGGGTGCCCTACGACCTCTTGGCCACCATCTCCAACCGCATCGTCAACGAGGTGCCGGGCATTAACCGCGTCGTTTATGACATCACTTCCAAGCCACCCGGCACCATCGAGTGGGAGTGATGCGGGTCAGGCGGGATCCCTTGCCTCTGGCCTCAAGGCCGGCCTGGATCAATTACCTGTGGCCTGCTTCCGGCAGGGAATAGGAAGGGCTTGAGCTGAAGGGCTGAGCGGCTTGGACTTCCATGCGAGCCAGGGTTGTGGCCGCGTCGGCCAGTTGTAGGGCCAGGTTGGCACGGCTAATCGGATCCCGGGCATTCCAGAGATCGTGTCCCAAACAAAACACCCGATAGCGAAAGGCTTTGATCGAGTGCGATGGGATGACTTTGACCGTCATAGCTACAACCTCTTCTCCACAGAGACATGAATCGTCAGCAGAACCCGCTCGGGCTCAAGGTAAACAAATGTTACCAAAACAACCTCATCCTCAGAGGCGATACTTACTGGGCAGGTAGCTTTGGGGGGCTCCACCCGTTCATGCCTTACCCCCACAGTGTATTCTCCAACCGGCAGGTCATCAAATCCAGCATCCGCATAAATCAGCTCGATGGTTTCTTCTGCGATCAACTGCCCCTCTCGCTCCAAGAAACTGAGAAAAGGGATCCCGTCGATGGAAGTGAGGGCGTTGTTGGCCTGGTTGCGGATCATCACAAAAATGTCGGACATAGCTGGGATGCCCTCTCTCAAGGCTCCCCTCGCGAGGCTGCGGGAACGGGGCCCGACGCTTCTAAGCTGCCACCCAGTTCTTAGCCCTGGACGGGCGCAGGGACAAGACAGGCTTGCAACTTTTGCCGCAGCTTGGCCGTATCGAGGTGCTGGCCGATGAGCACCAACTGGTTTTTGGGCTGGCGAGGCCATGCATCGCTGCTGAGGGTGTAGCGCCGACCGCTGAGGTGGAAGATATGTCGCTCTGGGCTTTCTTCAAACCACAGGATCCCTTTGGCCCGAAAGACTGCCTCGGGCAACTCATTGAGAAAGTTCTGGAAGGCGTCTAGAGAAAAAGGCTGATCGCTCTCAAAAGCTAGGGAGTTAAAACCATCAACCTCGATGTGGCTGCGGTGCGAGTGGCCATGCTCGTGGCTGTGTTCGTGGTCGTGCTCATGGTCATGCTCGTGCCCATGCTCAGTGTCGTGAGCCTCCTCCTGGGGCAGAGAGCTGGACTGAAACAGATCTGTATCCAGGATCAGCTCCAGGGGTACTGCGCTGTTGACCGTGCGCAAAATGCGGGCATCTTCCTTGATCTCGCGGATGCGTTTTTCCAGGCGCTCGATTTCCGTCGGCTCGACCAAGTCCGTTTTGTTGAGGAGAATCACATCCCCATAGGCAATTTGGCTGTAGGCCACGTCGCTGTTGAACAGGTCGGGGGCGAAGTTGGTGGCGTCTACCAAGGTGATGATCGAGTCCAGCCGCGTCAGATCCCGCAACTCTGGCCCCAAAAAGGTGAGGGCAACCGGCAAGGGATCCGCCAATCCTGTGGTCTCCACCACCAGGTAGTCGATTTTGGCGGAGCGTTCCATCAGGCGCAGCACGCTCTCGGCGATGTCATCCCGGATGGTGCAGCAGATGCAGCCGTTGTTCAGCTCCACCAGGTCTTCTTCGCTGGAGACGATCAGCTCGCCGTCGATGCCGATCTCGCCGAATTCGTTGACCAGCACCGCCGTGCGCATCCCTTTTTGGTTGCTGAGAATGTGGTTGAGCAGGGTGGTTTTCCCACTGCCCAAAAAACCCGTGATGATGGTGACAGGTAAGCCTCGCTTGGGCACTTCGATGGTTGCGGTCATAGAGGGGCAGCGATCTAGATAAAGGGAACTCTTCCACTCTATCCTCATTGCCCTCGTCCCGTGAGACCGGGTGCCCCCCTCAGCTTGGCTTGTCGAGATGGCTATCTGTCCTGGGCGATTTCCACTCGGTTGCCCGGCTCCAGGCTGACGCGGAACTGTCGCGCGCCTGTCGGCAAGGGATCCGGCGGCAACTCCGGCAGGTCGGCAAAAGGAGTTGCGGCGCGGCGCTGCCGGGCCAGCTCATTCTCCGGCTCGGCAGCCAACAGGGATCCCGTCCCATCCACGGTTATCCAATAGACCAGGCTCTCCTGCAAATCAGGGGGAGACTGCCATTGCTCTGCCAGAGTGTCTCGCAGACGGAGAAGGGGAGCCGGCCCTGTTGAGTCAAGTTCTGGGGCAGTTGTGGCCAAAGGCTGCGGTTGACCCGACACCGCAGGGGTGGTGAGCTGCTCCTGCACCGAGTTGGCAGCCGTAGGATCCCTGGGTGGGCGGCTGGCCCAGATCCCGACACCGGCCACGAGAGCGATCCCTCCCACCAGCAGGGCGGCGATCCCGGTGGGCTGTCGATACCAAGCCCGCCTCACCGGAGTTCCCAGACTGGCCAGTTGGGGAATGTCATCGGCCACTTGGGAAAGGTTCTCCAGCAGGTCGTACAACTGGGTCATCGACAGATCCACCTGGGCGATGCGATCCTCCCCTTGGCGCACCGTGAGGCGATGAAAAATAAAATCCAGCGGACGGATGGCCACAGTACCGCTGAAGGTTCCCTTGGGTTCTCCGCTCAGATGGGATCCGACGTAGCGGTCGATCACCGTGATCAAATCGTTGAGCCAAACACTGTCCCCCTGCAGAGTTTTGCTGGTCTCCCCCTGGCGAATTTCCAACTGACACTCGAAGTTCTGCTGGATGGCTCGCAGGAGCGGCGTTGAGGAACCCCCCGCAGCTTCGGGCAGGCTGGGCGCTTCTCCCCGCACCGTGAGGGTCGAGGTGGGCTGTTGATAGGTATGGCTGAGAAGGGTGAGACTGGGCATGGCAACCGAAACAACACAGACTAAGGATCCCAGGAGAAGGAGTCTATTTCAGGAAGAGGGCAAAGCATCCGATCCGGAGCTATGGGCTACCTCCCCTTCTTCTAGGTCACTGCCGGCGGGCAACTCCATCTCAGGACGGCTGAGCAAGGCTTTCCACAGGCGCTGTGCCCCTCTGGGGCTGCTGTAGAACATCAGCTCGATCAAGATGCGCAGGGCCAGCTCGGCAAGGCTGTTCTCGTCGCGCACATCCCCATCCACCATGCGGCTGCGATAGTGAGAGAGAAATTCATCTAGGTAGTCTCCCACCAGCGGCTGACGGAAAGGGCTGAGCTCCTGCTCGACAGCAGCTTCCAGTTGTTCCAAGGTGCTGCGGATACGGGCCTGTTGCTGAGCAGCCAGATGGGCAATCACCATCACCAGGGCGCGGGCCTCTTCGATATCGACTCTCTTGCGCCCACCGCTGCTGCGGCGCAGAGGGTTAGCGTTGCGCAGGCGCCAGAGGGCTACCCGATCGCCAATCTGATCTTCCAAGTCTAGAGCTTTGGCTGCAGCCAGAACCGCCTCAGAACTTTCTCCGCTCAGGGATTCCAGCCCCAGTAGCAACAAATCCAACTGGGCTTTGATGGTACCGGTAGCTGTGGTAAGGCCGGCGGGCTGAGGGTCTAGCTGAGTCTGTTTAGATTCCACCGTCACGCTGTCAAGGGGAGCTTTTGGTTTCAACGAAACTCTATGATCTCCTGTTCGAGCCAAACCTGCAACCGGATCCCTCCTGTGCTTGAGGGAGCAAGACCTTCTGACCCTTGCTCTGGCCGAAGGCTTGGATAAGGACATCTGGCAGGCGCTGGCCATTGTCCTGCTCATTCTCGCTTCTGAAGAGTTCCCCAACCAGGTTAGAAGTCAGACCGAGTTGTTCTGGGTCAGTTGTTATTTTTGCAACGAACCCATCTTTCCAGCCTGTTGGCCCTCAAGAAAAGGAGAGTGGCAAGACGGCGCTGTTGGCCCAGAATGGTGGTGTATGATTGGAGTCTGTAGCGGCTGGGAAGAGAGAGGGATCCGCATTTTGCGGCTTGATTGCCTGGCTGTCTCTGGGCTGCCCTTTCTGACCGCCTCAGCGCCGGGCGTACCCACAGATGAGCATGAGCGCTCCTGCTGCCCAACCCAACCCTGTCCACTGGGTCTTGATCTTCACCGATCAGATGGGTCGGCGCGGCGTTGTCTTGGACAAGATTTACTACTCGGTGGGCCGGGCAGCCAGCAACCACATCCGCCTCTGCGACCCTTGTGTTTCGCGAGAGCATGCCCTGATTATCCGCATTCCGGAAGAGAACCGGGCCGGATACGGCTACATGATCTTCGACGGCAGCTCGGCATCCCGCCGCAGCACCAATGGTTTGTTTGTCAATGGGAAACGGGTTTTGTCCCATCGCCTTGAGCTTTTGGATAAGATAGGCTTCGGCCCGAATGTGACGGCAATTGTGGAGAGCACCGACCGCCTCAGCCCGGAGACGCTAGCGGCTCTCTTGAGGCCGCCGACCCTCGGCGACAATGTAGCCCTGGCCGGATCCCAGAGAGCAACCTCGAAAGAGACGCCCAGAGAGAACGACGACTTCACCGCCGCTTGATGGGGTGAATGATTCTCAACCCAGCCCCCTGCCGAGTTTTGGGTTCCTGTGCCTCCCATGCCCCCTGCCCTGAGCGGCTACTGGCAAAATGGCTTCGACCTGGCAGCCCATCTGGGATCCTTCCTGGGCCTTGAGGCTGGTGAGCTGCGGGAGAAGCTGCGGCTGGGGCAGCAACAGTTGGCAGAGCTGGGCCGGCGCGACTTCGGCTGGGATCAGGCAGACGCCTTTTACCGGGATCGGGTGGGATCCGCCTATTTGCTGGACTTGGCCGCTTGGCACCTGAGCAGCACCGACTACATCGGCAATACCCTGCGCCTGGTGGCCGACCATGCCCGCGGTCTGGTGCTGGATTTTGGCGGTGGCATTGGCACCCACGCCATTGGGGCGGCTCTCTGCCCGGCGGTGGAGCAGGTGATTTTCTGGGATATCAACCCCATCCATCGGCAGTTTGTGCAACTGCGGGCGGAAAAGCTGGGCCTAGGCGAACGGATCCACTGCCCGGAAACCTTCCCGCAAGGGATCCCCTTTGACACCGTCATCTGCTTCGATGTACTAGAGCATTTGCCGGATCCGGCAGCGCAGTTGCGTCAGTTTTACGCCTGGCTTAAGCCGGAAGGCAAATTGTTGATCAACTGGTACTTTTTCAAGGGGTTTAATGGTGAATTTCCTTTTCACCTGGACGATCCGCAAAAAGTCGAGCAATTCTTTCAGGTGTTGCAAAGCCATTTCTTAGAAGTGTTTCATCCCTATCTCATCACCGCCCGCTGCTACCGTAAGTGGAACAAAAGCTGAGGGGAGCGGCAACTGGGATCGCAAATCCAATCGCCCAAGCAGGACGGAGTCTCTGCAGTATGGTCATTCCAAATAGCAATGAAATGCTTCGTTACTGTCGTGATTGCTACGAACGCTGCCGCGAACGCGCCCCTCTAACTCCCCTCTCCCTCAGGGAGAGGGGAGTTTGATGGTGTGTCTTATACACATCTCAGAGCACACGAGACGTAGAGGAATGGGGGTTT
>NZ_JANSJB010000006.1:0-8564 GCF_047462355.1 Synechococcus sp. H55.9
TCGTCGCCCTCTTATTTGTTTTAAACCACCCCCCCCACCCGAGGTGGTGGGGGGGGGGGGGTGGGCGTCTGGTGGGGGGGGGGGGGGGGAGGTAAGGGAGAGGGGCCGGGGGTGGTCGCGTGAGCGGCGCGGAGCGCTTGGGCTCAGAGCCGTCCGCGATCCAGGCTGCGATACTGAATCGCCTCGGCAAGGTGGGTGGGGGCAATGGCCTCGGCGCCCTCCAGGTCGGCGATGGTGCGGGCCACCTTGAGAATGCGGTCGCTCCCCCGCGCAGAGAGGCCCAACTTTTGGATGGCGCTCTCCAAGAGTTTGCGACAGGGATCCGAGAGGGTACACCACTGCCGCAGATGGCGAGATTGCATCTGGGCGTTGCAGTGGATCCCGGGTTCGTCCTGGAAGCGCTGCCGTTGGCGTTGCCGCGCCCGTTCCACCCGCTGCCGCACCGCTTGGGAGGATTCGCCCCCCTGGAGGCGGACAATTTCTTCCGGCTTGAGGCGGTTGACCCGCACCTGCAAGTCGATGCGATCCAACAGCGGCCCGGAGAGCTTGGACCAGTAGCGCTCCCGCTGCTGCGGCGTACAGGTGCAGGGCTGGACGGGATCCCCGTAGAAGCCGCAGGGGCAGGGGTTGGTGGAGGCCACCAGGGTGGTTTGGGCGGGAAACTCTAAAGAAACGCGGGCGCGGGAGATGGTGACTTTGCCATCTTCCAAAGGCTGGCGCAGCACCTCCAGCACCTCGCGGCGAAACTCGGTCAGCTCGTCCAAGTACAGAATGCCGCGGTGGGCCAGCGAGATCTCACCGGGTTTGGGGTAGGGGCCACCACCCACCAGCGCCACGGAAGAAGCCGAATGGTGGGGAGCCCGAAAGGGCCGCTGGGCGATCAGGGCGGTCTGTCCGCCCAGGTGGAGATTTTGCCGCAACAGGCCGGCTGCCGAGTAGATGCGGGTAATTTCTAACATTTCTTCCCACTGCAGCCGGGGCAGGATGCCGGGCAGACGCCGCGCCAGCATGGTTTTGCCCGCTCCCGGACTGCCCACCAGCAACAGGTTGTGCCCGCCGGCCGCCGCGATCTCCAAGGCCCGTCGGGCGTGTTCTTGTCCCTTCACGTCGGCCAAATCCAGCAGGGGTTCCGTTTCGGTTGGCAGCATCTGCTCCGGCTGGATCCGCACCGGCTCGACCCCTTCCGGGTTTTGCAGCCAGCTCACCACCGCCGCCAAAGAGGGCAGCCCATACACCTGGATCCCTTGCACCAACGCTCCTTCCGGGCCGTTTTCCCGGGGCACCACCAGGCGGCGGATCCCCATCTCGGCGGCGCTGGCGGCGATGGGCAAAACTCCTGCCACGGGACGCAGGGTGCCATCCAGGGCCAATTCCCCCAGCATCAGGGTGTTGGCCAGCGCTTCTCCCTCAACCACTCCTGCGGCTGCCAGAATGCCGATGGCGATGGGCAGATCGAAGCTGGGGCCTTCTTTGCGCAGATCGGCGGGGGCCAAGTTAACAATGATCCGCCGCTGCGGCAGGGCAAAGCCGGAGTTCTTGATGGCCGCCCGCACCCGCTCTTTGGCCTCTTGAACGGCCGTGTCGGGCAGCCCCACCAGGGTGATCTGGGGCAGCCCACCGCCAACGTCCACCTCCACCGTAACCCGCACGGCCTTGAGTCCCAGCAGAGCAGCGGAGGTCACTTGGGCAAACAAGAAGATCGCCTCCACGAGCATCTCAACTCATCCTGGCAGAAGTTTTGGCGGCACGCCCCCCGCCCGCCCAATCCAGCGCTTTCCCCCAGCTGCATTCCCGAAAGGAGAACGTCACAATCAACGTTGAGAACGCCCATCGAGCCGCTCCCCCATCTCGTCCTCGTCATCGGGCTGCGTGAGATTGCGTGTGGATTCCTCTCCTGCAATGGGATCCCTTCCTGATCCAGAACTGTTTTATATGCTGAGCTCCGATGGGCGATTGGGGGCGTTGGGGGGTGACTGGGAAGCCTGCCTGGGCTACACGCCTGCCGAGTTAGGGAAGCTACCGACCCCTCTGGTGGAAAGGCGCTTGGGCTGGTCAAGCAGTTCGCGTCAGCGGGACGGAGTCCTCTCTGTTGATCGGAAGCGCCCGCCCTGTGCTCCACAGCCCCCCTCGCCGAACAGCGACGGCGATAAGGTTGGATCCTCAACTCTCCTCTCTGCCCAGCAGCGCTATTTGGTCACCCCAGTTGAGAACCAACAGCGCCTTCTCTGGAAACCCCCAGCCGCCAGCAGATCTATTACCAGCAGATCTATTGGTAGAGCTATACAGCCTGTGGAGCCAGCCGCGTTTACGTGTTTGAGTCGGGTAAGCTGATGCAGGTGATGAACAATTTGCTCTCCAATGCCGCTAAATTTTCCCTGTTGGGAGAAACCGTCCGCATCTGGGCCGAGCTGGTTCCAGAAGGAATCCGGGCCTGTGTGCAGGATCGCGGGCCGGGGATCCCGGAGGCGTTTCGGACCTGCATTTTCCAAAAGTTCGCCCAAGCTGATGCTTCCGATACGCGGCAGAAGGGGGAGACGGGCTTGGGTCTGGGCATCAGCAAAGCGATTGTGGAGCGATCTGGCGGCAGCATGGACTTTGTGTCTACACCGGATCAGCCGGGTACTACCTTACCATTCGCGCCTTGGTGGGAGCAAAAAGCAGGCGCGCCCTTCTGGGCCAACTGAGGGAGAACCCTTATCTCTAGGAGGCTGATCCCGGTGGTCTTTCCTGCTTCTGAACCTTCCTTGGGTCTTTCTTCGGGCTCCCCTGAGTTCGACAATCTTGACGATCTTGGGGAACAGGTGCAGCGGTTTGCCCGGCGCTACCGGGGGCAGGTGGCGCAACTCAGCCCGCCAGAGCTGGCGGCGGCACTTCAGGAGTTGGCCAAGCTGACGCAAAGGATGCAAGGGATCCTGTCTGAGGCCAAAACCACGGCTGGCGCGGCAGAGGCAGCTTGGCAGAGGCTGGAGCAGGTCATCTTTTTCCAAAACCAGCTGTTGTTTTTCCCTCTGGAGCTGCAATCTCTACCTGCCGTTCCTGCCACTGGCCCGGCGGAAGGTGCTCCCCACAACCCAGAGGGTCAACGCCCAGGCGAGCCCGAGCTGCAGCCCTTTCGCCAATTCTTGTGTCGCCTCCGCCATCAGCAGGGCCACCAACAGCCCGAGCCTCTGGAGCGCCTGCTCCACCAACAGTACCTGACAGGACGGTTGGCTTGGCGGCAGTTGTGGCAGGTGACCCTGAACCCGCCTACGGCGCTCCCAGATCACACCCTCGTTCGGCTCCAGAGCTTAGAGACCCACAGCAGCGCCGAAATCCGTTGGGATGCCTATCAGCGACTGGGTCAGTACCTAGAGGCCCATGCGGAGCTGGGGGGATTTATCCTCAGCACCCTGATCCGCGACCACCTGTGGGAGGCCCAATGGCGGGGCTATGACTGTGTTGCCGAGCTGTACCTGGCTCGCCACGGCCTGACTCAAGCCTTTTTGGAGAACCTACTGGAAGGGATCCGCGATCGGTTTGACCTGTTCCAGCGCTACTACCGGCTCAAAAGCCGAACAATGGGGCGTTCCATCCGCATCTGCGATTTGCATGCCCCCTGGGAGGATCCCGTCCCCCTCTTGACTGCTGCCGAGGCCACCTCTCTGGTCTGGGCTGCTTTGCAGGACTTTTGCCCCGAGTGTGCGGCCCAGGCCAAACCCTGGCTACTCGAAGTCGGCTCTGAAGCAGACCAGCCCGAGTCCTCGCCCAGACCGGGAGAAACGGGATTCCTGTTGCAGACCCTTGCGGCCATCAGCCGGCGGCTCCGGCCTGAGGATCCCCAAGTTTGGCTGGATCTGGAGGAGATGCAGGGGAGGGGCTACGCACCGTCGGCGCAAATGTGGGGCGTGCAGGTTCACACCGCCCTTTTGCAGCAGATATTCCTGGATCACCTGGTCGCCTCGGCAATGGGATCCCCTCGCTCTGCTCCTTACGATCCAGAGGGGCAGCGTGCCGGCAGCCTGAAGTTGGCCCAGGCCGTGTTGATAGGCCATCTGGAGGCGCAGTTGCAGGCGGTGTTTTACCAGAGCTTGATCGGTCGGCTGGAGCTGCTCCTGTATCGGTCGGGGATCCCGGAAAACGGTGCAACCTTTCCCCTCTGGGTGAGCGAGGAGTGGCTGAAACTGTGTCAAGAGCTGTGCGGAGATGCGGTGGAATTGTTGCCAGAACACCAGTTCCGCTGGGTGGGGATGCCGGAGCTGTTTCTCCGCCCCTTCAGCGCCTATCAAGCCAGCCTTGCCAGCTTGGTGGCCATGGCCTGCCACCGTCGCTATCGTAGTTCTCCGCGCAACTTTCTGCCCCACTACCTCCACTGGCTGGCCAGCCCGCCCGGATCCCTGACTCTGGAAGAGACCACCCAAAGGCTACAGGCGGATCTGAGCGATCCGGAGGGGGTGTTACAGGCGCTGGAGGAACTGGAGCATTGGATCGAAACGCTCGAAAAGCTGCTGGAAGAGGATCCAGATCACTAGGTTCTGAATAAACTACCCCACCGCGTAGGCGGATGGGGTTTAAGGACTCCGTCCCGCTGTCGCGGACAGAGAGCAAGCAAGCCCCGGCCCCCCCGTATACAGGGGGAAAGAGGGGGTACAGTGCGGGGCTCCTGCGGCTTCTAGCTGACAGATTCTCCAAGCCATCCACGCTCACCGCTTGCCCAAGCCCAGCGCCTTTTCCACCTGTTTGGCCGCGTAGGCCATGGCAAAGCAGCAGATGAAGTAGATCACGCCGATCACAAACAGCACCTCCCGCTGAGTGCCCAGCCAATTGGGGTTGGTGAACACGACCCGACCTGCCTGCAGCAGGTCGATCAGGCCGATGATGAACACCAGGGAAGTGTCTTTAAAAAGGGTGAGGAACTCGTTCACCAGAGCTGGAACGGCTGCCCGCAACGCCTGGGGCAAAATCACCAAAGCCGTCACTTGAAACGGGTTCAAGCCCAGCGCCCGTGCTGCTTCTAGCTGTCCCAGGGGGATCGACTGCAGGCCGCCCCGCACATCCTCGGCCACATACACGGCTGTGAACAAGATAAAGGCCACCTCCGCCCGGATGATCAAGTTGACGCTGATGCCCCCCAAAAAGAAGGGCACCAACAGCCAGGCGGCAAACAGAATGGTGGTCAGAGGTAACCCCCGCACCAGCTCGATCACCAGTGTGCAGAAGATTCGGATTACCGGCAGCGCCCGATTGGCCCGACCCAGCGCCAGCAGCACTCCAATGGGGAAACCAATGATCATGGCGGCTGCTGCCAAGATCAGGGTCAGCAGCAGTCCCGACAGTTGCTCAGAGCGCACCGCCGGCCAGTTGGGGCCCAGCTCGCCCAGCAGCAGCTCCAGGCAGAGGGGCAAGATCAAGGCCCAAACCCAGATGGAGGGCAGCCGCCAGGCTTCTCGACCGCGGCTGAGGGCAACAGCGGCAAAGGTCACTCCAGAGCAAGCGGCCAGCCACCCCTGCGATTGGGTTCCCAAAGGCAGGAAAGCAGCCAAGCCCATGGCGGCTCCCAAGAGGATGAGGTAGTGCAGCAGCACACCGCCCCAAGCTCCTCCGGCTACCCCTAAGGTGGCCAGCACAACCCCCAACACAGCCCACACCCGCCACAGTTGGTCGCTGGGGTAGGTGCCGGTGGTCAAGATCTTGAGGTTGGCCGGGATCACCTCCCAGCGGGCTTGGGTAAAAGCCCAGTTCCAGAACAGGGAAAGGGCCCAAGCCAACACCCAGGCGGAGGCCAAGGTGAGCAGGGTGCTTAGCCAGGAGTCGAACAGGTTGCGGCGTATCCACCCCAGAGGACTGGGTTTGTCCGCGGGGGGTTCGCCAGGCGAGAGAGTGCTGGACATGGGCTAGCGCTCCACCAACTTGACGCGGGCATTGAGCCAGTTCATGCCGTAGGAAACCAGCAGATTGATTCCCAAATAGGCAGCCATGAGGATGGCGAACATCTCCACCGAGCGTCCCGACTGGTTGATGATGGTGCTGCTGATGTTGAACAGGTCGGAAAAGCCGACGGCAATGGCCAAGCTGGAGTTCTTGATCAGGGTGAGATACTGAGTGTTCAAAGAGGGGATCATGATCCGCAGCGCCTGCGGCACGATCACCAGGCGAAAGGTTTCCAGCTCTGACAGGCCGATGGCTCGGGCCGCCTCCCACTGCCCCCGCGGCACCGCCAAAAAGGATCCCCGCACCACTTCGGCGATGTAGCAGCCGGTGTAGGTGACCAGGCCCAGCATCATGGCGGTAAACTCTGCCGAAAGCTGGATCCCACCCCGGAAGTTAAAGCGCTCCAGCACCGGCACATCCAGCCGCAGCGGTGGTTCGGGGAAGAGCACCCAGCAGGCCACCGCCAGCAGCGCCACCCCCCCGGCCACCCACAGGTTTCGCTGCCGGGATCCCAGCTCGGGCCGGCGAGCCAGCAGCAACCTGTGGATCCCCCACCCGGCCCCGATCAAGATGGCCAGCGTGGGAACCAGCCAGCCACTGGGATCCAAGCCGGGCAGCTTGACTCCCCGTTGGTTGATGAACACCAGCCCGCCGAGAGAGAGGCTGTTGCGCACCCCTGGCAGGGTGAGGATCACCCCCTGGTACCAGAAGATCACGATCAACAGCACCGGCACGTTGCGAAAGATCTCGGTGACCACTGCGGCCAACTGGCGGGCCAGCCAGTTGCTGGAGAGGCGGGCCATCCCCAAAACAAAGCCCATCGCCGTCGCCAAGACAATGCTGACAGCGGACAGCCAGAGGGTGTTCAGGGCTCCCACCAGCAGGGCCTTCAGGTAGCTCTCGGAAGGGTCGTAGGGGATCAGCCCCTCGGTGATGCCGAAGTTGGCGGAGTTGCCCAAAAAGCGAAACCCCAAGCTGATGCCCAGGCGGCGCAAGCTGGCGAGGAGATTCTGGGTGAGGATCCCAAACACCAGCAACACAGCCACGACAAAGGCCGCCTGCAGCAGGATCTTCAGGATGCGCTCATCCCGCCACCAAGGGGGGCGCAGGTGGGGCTGGTCAGATAGAGCGGTCATGAGGCGCGAGCGAAAGTCCAAGATAGAGGGCCAGGGATCCCTGACCAAGTGGGATCCCTGGGGCGACGGCTCCCGGATTTCCGATTAGCGGAAAGGCGGCGCGTACTGGATCCCACCCTGAGTGTAGGGCCGGTTCAAGCCCCGAGCCACCCCCAAGGGCGTCAAGTGCCGGTCAAAGATCTCGCCGTAGTTGCCCACCGCCTTGATGACCTTGACCACCCAATCCGGCTGCAGGCCCAGCAGCTCTCCCAGGTTGCCCTCCTGGCCCAAGAAGCGGCGAATGTCGGGATCCTCCGATTTGAGGAACTCTTCCACATTGGCGCTGGTGATCCCTTTTTCTTCCGCGTAGAAGAGGGCGTAGACCGTCCAGTTCACAATATCAGAGAAGCTCTCGTCGCCGTGAGGAACCAGAGGCCCCAACGGCTCTTTGGAGATCACCTCCGGCAAGATCACATGGTCGTCGGGAGCAGCCAAACTGGCGCGGCGGGAGATCAGAGCGCTTTGGTCGCTGGTGATGGCGTCGCAGCGGCCTTCTTCGTAAGCGTTAAAAGAGGAATCATCGCCGTCGAAGGTCACCGGTGTGAAGGCGATGCCGCGGGCCCGGAACGTATCCGCCAGGTTCAGCTCGGTGGTGGTGCCGGCAATCACACAGATGGTGGCCCCGTTCAGATCCTCCAGCTTCTGTACACCCAGACTTTTCCGCACCAAAAACCCTTGGCCGTCGTAGTAGGTGGTGGGGCCAAAAGTTACCGCCCACTCCCGATCCCGCGTCAGCGTCCAGGTGGTGTTGCGGCTGATGATATCCACTTCTCCTGCCTGAATGGCCGATTGGCGATTGGCCGCCGTCAGGTAAACGAATTGGATCTTGTCGGGATCCCCGAACAGAGCAGCCGCTACGGCGCGGCAGATGTCGATGTCGAAGCCGACATACTTGCCTTGGTCATCCAGGTTGCCAAATCCGGGCAGTTGGTTGTTTACGCCACAGATTAGCTCGCCCCGCGCCTTGATGCGGTTGGTGAGCGGCCCCAGTTGTGCCCAAGCGGGGAGCGACTGCAGGCCCACCGACAGAACCAATGCCCCGGCCAAGGGGGCCAATCCGTTCAAATGCTTCATCCAGCTCATAGAATGACCTCAATGTCAATCCTTCGTAATCTTCAGTAGTCCGTATCCACGTGGATCTACCTGGTGGATCTACTTGTTCGCCAGGCCAATGGCGTCGCACTCCTGCCACACCCCATAGAATGGTTCGCCAGAGGCGTCAATGATTTTCTCAAAGCCTTACATGTCAGGGCGTAGAGAAATGTTATGTAGGCTACGGTTATAGCTCAGCCGGTTCTGCCATGGTACCCATGCTTGCTTTGATGAAATAAAAGGGATTTATCCGCCCATGAAAGGATCCCCGCGCATGATGTCTTCACCCTCCCTGCCAACCTCAGCCGGCACCGACATCATCCAATGTGAAGATGTTCACAAATGGTACGGCGAGTTCCACGTCCTCAAGGGCATTACCACCCGCATCCG
>NZ_JANSJB010000006.1:8664-22347 GCF_047462355.1 Synechococcus sp. H55.9
CCTTCAGGTTCGGGCAAATCGACGTTTATTCGCACCCTGAACCGCTTAGAAGAACACCAGAGAGGACGCATTGTGGTAGATGGCATTGAGTTGACCAGTGACCTGCGCAACATCGACGCCATTCGCCGCGAAGTGGGCATGGTTTTCCAGCAGTTCAACCTGTTTCCCCATCTCACGGTCTTGCAGAATGTAACCCTCGGCCCGATTCATGTGAAGAAAATGAAAAAGGCCGAGGCAGTTGAACGGGCCATGGAGCTGCTCAGGCGGGTGGGAATCGCTGAGCAAGCGGAAAAGTATCCTGGTCAACTTTCGGGGGGGCAGCAGCAGCGGGTGGCCATTGCCCGCGCCTTGGCCATGAATCCGGCGGTGATGCTTTTTGATGAGCCGACCTCGGCGTTGGATCCGGAGATGATCAAAGAGGTGCTGGACGTGATGCGGGAGCTGGCCCGCTCGGGCATGACCATGGTGTGTGTAACCCACGAAATGGGCTTTGCCCGCGAGGTGGCGGATCGAATTATTTTCTTCGACCGCGGCAAGATCGTGGAAGAAAACACCCCCCAGGAGTTTTTCAGCAACCCCAAGGAAGAGCGTTCCCGCCTTTTTTTGTCGCAGATCCTTTCCCACTAAGGGGCTACGCTTAGAGAGGCGCAAGCCGTGCCAGAAAGGCTCCCTCCGGCTCTTGGTAGAGAATTTGTCCCTGCCAGCCGTGGGCGTGGGCATAGCGCAGCAGGGTCTCCGGATCCACAAACAGCCAGGGAAAGGGATCCCCGCGCTGCCCGTTGTACTCGGCCACAAAGTTCACCACCTTGGCTTTTGCCTCGCCCGCCGCTTTCAAGTCCTTCCCCTTCTCCCAATCCTCGGCTTCAGAATCGGCTGAACTTTCTACCTGCGGCAGATCCGCCGAGCCGCCATCTTCCCTGAGGTCGCTTAGATCGGTGGAATCCACAAGCAACTGGCCGGTGGGCTGAACCCAGTGGCGGGCCAAGGTTAAAAAACGCTCCAATCCCGCCAGGGATCCCACCAGGCCGACGCCGTTCATCAGCAGCAGCAGCGTATCGAAGGGCTCCTCCGGCCCCTCCCAGGAGAACAGGTCGGCGGCGATGCGGCAGCGCACCCCCCGTTCGGCCATGATCTGCAGAGCCACCGGAGAGCGATCCAGGGCGGCCACGGCCAACCCCTCCTCCTGCAGCAGCAGGCTGTGGCGGCCTGTGCCAGCGCCGATGTCCAACACCCGACCGCGACACAGATCCAAAGCCAGGGCCTCCACTTCCGGCAGCTCCTGGGTGAAGAACACCTCCGGCGAGACCACCTGGGGCTCCTCTGCTAGTGGGATCCCCTCGGCGCTGTAGGCGTGCAAGCGCAGGGATCCCCTGGCCTGGCCCCGGTGCCAGTCCCACAGGGCTTGCTCGAGCGGATCCTGAGGCAAAGGGTTTTCGACAACCTCTATCATGGGAAGGGAAAGCCAGCGTCTTGCCCCGATGTCGCATTGCTTGACGCCGCCGCTATCGTCCTTTTGCGATCGCTGCAGGGGTTTGGGCCCCATCTCTGCAGGCTAACCGGGAGACTGAGCCACAGCGTACACCCAGAAGAGCCTCGGCAACCCCCTCTGTTCCTGTCTCCATTGTGGAGCACCTGGAGCGCCAATACCGCAACAGCCCTTCCTACCGGCCCGATCCTTCAGGTATGCTTCAAGAAAGCTCTTGAAGATCCTTGAAGAGGGGGGTTCCAGGAGCTTCCTGAAGGTGTGAGCGATACCCCTGCTGCCCGGATTCTGCTGTTGTTCTCTTCTTTGGGGCCCATGGTTGCCAAGTCTCCGCCACCCATCGTCTACATTGCTCTGGGGCTCCTGCTCCTCTGGGGCGGTCATCGCGCTTGGCGGGCGGGCTACCTTCGCTGGCCGCCAGGGATCTCGCTGCCAGGGTTGGGCAGTAGGGCCCAGGATCTGCTCTTAACCAGCGGCGAGCGCACCCTCTTTGCCGATAGCAGCCCCGCCGCCGTGGCTGCCGCAGAGCTCATCCGCCAGGGCAATTTTGGGGCGGCGATCCCGCTCTTGGAGATGGGGCTGCAGAACAACCGCAACGACCCGGAAGCGCGCATTTTTTTGAACAACGCCCGCGCCCGGCAACAGGGCAACCCCTTGAGCTTGGCCGTGGTGGTGCCCATCTCCAGCAACCCCAACCGCGCCAAAGAGACGCTGCGGGGCGTGGCCCAGGCCCAAGAGGAGCTTTTCCAACAGGGGGGCCTTGGGGGGCGGCTGCTGCGGGTGGTGATTGCCGACGACGGTGATAACCCGGAGCGAGCGGCGGCAGTGGCCAAAGCGCTGGTGGGCCAGCCTGAGATTTTGGGGGTGATCGGCCACAACGCCAGCGATGCTACCCTGGCGGCGGCTGAGATCTATCAGTCTGCCGGCCTGGCCATGATCTCCTCCACCTCTACCAGCACCCGCATCAGCCTGCTGGGGAACGCCATCTTTCGCACCGTCCCCTCCGACCAGATTGCTGGCACGCAACTGGCCCGCTATGTCCTTAACAAGCTGCGCCTGCAGAGGGTGGCCATCTTCTACAACCCCAACAGCGCCTACAGCACCAGCCTGCGCGACGCCTTTGCCTCCACCCTGACCAGCGAAGGGGGGATTGTGCTGGCCACCTTTGACCTAACAGCCGCCGATTTCAACCCCCAGGCCAGCCTCCGGAGAGCACTGGAGCAGGGATCCCAGGCGGCTTTCTTGGCACCCACGGCTTCCGTAGCCGAACAAGCGCTGGCCGTTGCCCGCCAGAACGCCCTCCTCGGCCAACCCCTTGCCCTGGTGGGGGGGGATGTGCTCTTCAGCCTCACCACCCTCAAGGAAGGGGGAGCAGCGGTGGAGGGCATGGTGGTGGCGGTGCCCTGGCATCCCGATCTTCCCCGCAGCCGCGGCTTTGCCCAGAAGGCAGCCCAGATGTGGGGAGGGCAGGTGAGTTGGCGCACCGCCCTGGCCTACGACGCCACCCGTGTTCTTCTCCAGGCTATTCGGCAGGGATCCCCCAGCCGCAGCGGCATTCTCACTGCCCTCGGCGACTCCAACTTCCGCTTGCCAGACGGCGCTTCCGGGGAGGTGCGCTTTTTGCCCTCCGGCGACCGCGATGCCCCCAACGTGCTGGTGCGCATTGAACGGGGCAACCGCTCCGGCACGGGCTACGACTTTGTGCCTCTCCCCTAGGGATCCCGGCAAGCGCTACAGTGGGGGATGCTCTCAACTCTCTCCATCTCCTCAGCTCGGACGGATCCCATGCCCAGCCGGATCACCGCGTGTTTCCAGGCGCTGCGCAGCCGCGGCGAAGCCGCCCTCATCCCCTACCTCACCGCCGGGGATCCCGACCTGGAAACCACCTTTGAAGCCCTGCAAGTTTTGGATCAACACGGCGCCGATCTCATCGAGTTGGGGGTGCCCTACTCGGATCCCCTGGCCGATGGGCCGGTGATCCAAGCAGCAGCTGCCCGCGCCCTCAGGCGGGGTGTTACCTTGGGTGCCATATTGCAGGGCTTGAGGTGCCTCTCCCTGCAGGCTCCCCTCATCCTCTTCACCTACTACAACCCTATCCACCAGCTCGGCCTCCCCACCTTTGTACAGCAACTGCGCCGGGCCGGCTGTGCTGGCTTAGTCGTCCCCGACCTGCCCCTGGAAGAGGCCGGATCCCTGCGGGAAGCAACGCAGGCAGAGGGGATCGACCTCATTTTACTGGTGGCCCCCACCAGCCCCGCGGAGCGGATGCGCCGTATTGCCCAACAGTCCAGCGGCTTTATCTACCTGGTCAGCACCACCGGCGTCACCGGCGAACGGGCCACCCTGGAGCAGCGGATCCCGGCCTTGCTGCAGCAGTTGCGCCAATACACCTCCCTGCCGATCGGGGTGGGCTTCGGCATCTCCACCCCCGACCAGGCCAGCCAGATCGCCCGTTGGGGAGCCGATGCCGCCATCGTGGGCAGTGCCTTCGTGCAACGGCTGGCCAAAGCCCCCACCCCCGCCCAAGGGCTACAGCAAATCGCCCACTTCTGCCGGGATCTCAAGGCTGCCCTGCAGGGGATAAGCACCCCACAACATTGACAGCCGATGGCTTTGCCGCTAGCTCAAAACAAGGGAAACGAATGTTTACCTTACGACTGAAACAAATGTTTACATTTTATCCGCATCCTCGCCGACCCATTGCCCGCCCGCGGCCCCATCAGAGACAGGAGATCGGCGGCTGAGCAGGCAGCTCGGCGTTGGTTTATTTGTAAATCTTTACAAAACACTCATCCCTCCCGCGCTATAAAATTGACCTGGATGCTCGGCTGTCTGAAGGTCGCAGAAGTTCTTGACCTATCTCAAAATCTGGGGCTTCGGTGGGGGTAATCTGCTCCACAGGATCCCCGGTTTTTGGGGAAACGGGATCCCACAAGAGAGCTTGGGATTCGGCTTTTGAGAGGTTCAGCCAGTCGCTCATCGCTTTTTGGAAAGACCAGAAGGAGATCCATCATGCAAGACGCCTTTACCCGGGTGATCGCTCAGGCAGATGCACGCGGCGCCTTTTTAAGTGATCAAGACTTCGACCGTCTGGCGGCTTTGGTGGCAGAGGGCAACAAGCGCCTGGATGCGGTCAACCGCATGACCAGCAACGCCGCCCAAATCGTAACCAACGCAGCTCGGTCTTTGTTTGCCCAGGAGCCGGATCTGATCGCTCCTGGGGGCAATGCCTACACCAACCGTCGCATGGCCGCCTGCCTGCGGGACATGGAGATCATCTTGCGCTACATCACCTACGCCACCCTGGCGGGGGATAGCTCGGTGCTGGAAGATCGCTGCCTCAACGGCCTGCGGGAAACCTACATTGCGCTGGGGGTGCCCACCACTTCTGTGGCCAATGGTATCGCTGCCATGAAGAAAGAAGCCCTGGCCAAGATCATGGATCCGAAAGGCATCACCCCTGGCGATTGCTCGGCGCTGCAAAGCGAGGTGGCCAGCTACTTCGACAAAGCCGCTGCCGCCATCGTCTGAGGACGGCTGGGTTGTCCCTCTTCAGACCTGTTGAATCCATCTTTCTGATTGGGTAGGTGGAGATCCTCAAGTTGGGACGTAATCCGCCATTCCTGCAGAACGTTCGTTAACAACCAAATCGATGAATTTAGGAGTTGCAAGGTGAAAACCGTCATCACTGAGGCGATTGCTTCCGCTGACAATCAAGGGCGTTTTCTCAATGCCAGCGAGCTGCAGGCGGTCAACGGCCGTTACCAGCGTGCTGCTGCTTCCCTGGAGGCGGCCCGTGTCCTGACCCAAAACCAACAAACCCTGGTGCGGGAAGCGGTGCAGGAAGTGTTCAAGCGCTTCCCCTACCTGACCCAGCCGGGCGAAATGGGCCACGGCGATGTGTTTCAGGCCAAGTGTGCCCGCGATATCGGCTACTACCTCCGCTTCATCACCTATTCTCTGGTTGCGGGCGGCACCGGCCCCCTCGATGAATACTTGGTAGCCGGGCTGCGGGAGGTGAACCGCTCCTTCAACCTCTCTCCGAGCTGGTACATTGTGGCTCTGCAGTACATGAAGAACCGCGCTCTGGGCATGCTGAGCGGCCAAGCGGCCAACGAAGCGGCCATCTACTTCGACTACGCCATCAACGCCCTCAGCTAAGGGATCCCAGGGCTAGAGATCCCCACTTGTGGGGAGTGGACGATCTCTTTCTTCGTCTTCCAGTTGTATGTCTCTCCAGAGCAGGCGGGTCTGGCCCCGCGGTTTTCGGGTTGAGTCAGCATTTTGGCTCCTCTTCAGCCGAATGGGTTGGTCGCCTGCTCTTTGTCTTAATCGTTCTGGGCATTGCCCCATGGCAGGGCGGAGCAGCCCGCAGAAGCAGCCGATATGGCTTGTCGGGTGAAGGGCGGCTCCTGCCTGTGTTCTGGACGAAACCCAATATAGGTATCTGGGGAAAGCGATGTTTGGTCAAAGCACCACCGGCCCTGAAACCCTGACGGAAGCTGGCAGCCGGGTTTACAGAGTTGAGTACACCGGCCTGCTCAACCCGCCGGATGCCCTGGCCACCTCTGCCAAGGTGCGTCGCAGCACCCTGAGCACCACCGTTCCCTACAGCCGCCTGTCTGCCGAGATGCAGCGCATTCTGCGAATGGGCGGCAAAATCGTGCAGGTCATCGCTCTGGCGGGAACCGATGCCGCCTCTGCCCAAGGCAACGGTGCTGCTGAGTAAGGGCTGCGGACAGAGTTGCCCAAGGGTCATGAACAGCTCTGCAAAGGTTCGCATGGCATCCAACACGGCGGTGCTGCCGCAACAGCTCACTTGGGAGCAGGCGATAGCCCGGCTGCAGGGGGATGACCTGCAAGAGCGGTACTATGCCGCTTGGTACTTGGGCACGATTCGGGATCCGCGCGGGGTAGAGCCGTTGCTTTTGGCGTTGCAGGATGAACGGGATCGCACGGTCTTGGGGGGCTATCCGCTGCGGCGCAATGCTGCCAAGGCGCTGGGGCAAATCGGCGACGTGCGAGCCGTACCCGGCTTGATCGAGGCGCTCACCTGTACCGACTTGCATGTGCGGGAAGAGGCCGCCTATGCCTTGGCCCAGTTGGGGGACAGGCGAGCGGTGGATCCCTTGCTGGCCTTGCTGCAGTCGCGGGAGCAGGAGCAGCCCTGGGAAGCCCTTATCGAGGCGCTGGGCCAGCTCGGCGCCACCGAGGCCGAGGCGGCGATCCGGCCTTTTTTGAGCCACCCTTCGGAGCGGGTGCGTTCGGCAGCCGCCTGGGTGCTCTATCGCTTTACCCAAGCTGAGGAGCTGACCCAGGTTCTGGTGGCGCTGCTGGCTCACCCCAATTTCAGCCTGCGCCAGGCTGCTTTGTTCGACCTGGCAGAATCCGGCTGGGTGGCAGGAGCGCCGCTGTTGGCGACCGCCGATGTAGCCCTCAACCTGCGCATCAACGCTCTGAAGCGGCTGTTCGACGTGGCGCTGCAGTTGGGGCAGGTGTCGCCGGATCGGGCGGCAGCGGCGATCCTCCCGCAACTGGACAAGCTGTTCTAGTCGCTCTCCCCGGCTCCGGCTTTCGACTTCACTTCTAGCTCTGCCTATGTCCTCTTTCTCGGCTGCACAAGTGCTCCCCGCTGCTGTGGCTCAACTGGCCGCCGAGCTGGAGCAGGCCACCTCAGCAGAAGACCTGCTGCGGGTGGTGAGAGCGCTGGGATCCCTAGGCCAGGTGGAAGGGATCCCCCTGCTCATTCGCGCCTTTGGCTTCAACCGCCCTGCCGTGGGAGAAGCCGCCTTGGAAGAGGTGTTGCGCTTTGGGGAGGCGGCAGTACAGCCTTTGCTGGCTAACATCGATGGCTTCGACTACGGGGCGCGCGCCTATTCGGTGCGGGCGTTGGCCCGCATCGGCCACGGGGATGCCTATCCCTTTTTGGCGGAGGCGATTGTAGCGGACTTTGCCCCCAGCGTGCGGCGGGCGGCGACCCGTGGGCTGGGGCGGGTCGCTGCACGGCGGCCCCTCTCCGACCAAGAGCAGGCCCTGGAGCTGCTGCGTCAGTGCTTGGGCGACGCCGATTGGGGCGTCCGCTATGCCGCCGTCGGATCCCTGACGGATTTGGCTCGGCTGGGAGAGGCATCTTTGCGATCTGCCGTCGAGGCAGCCCTGCAAATGGCCTTGCAGGATACGGATCCCTTGATTCCCCTGCGCGCCCAGTTAAGTCAGCAGGAGCTGGCAGCCGATCCATAGCCCTGTCCCCCTTTGTCGTCTCTTGTTTCTTCAAGGAGCACCACCTATGTCTCTTCCGTTGCTTGCCGATCGTCCCACCACCCAAAATGAGCGGGTGCCTCGTTACTTTGTGCCCAGCGACGAAACCCCGCCGGTCTATCGTCCTGATGACCCGACGGGCGTGGACAACATCATTCGCGCTGCCTATCGCCAAATCTTCAGCGAGCATCTGATGCTGGAGAGCTATCGACAAAAAGCTTTGGAGTCGCAGTTGCGCAACGGAGCGATTTCGGTCAAAGAGTTTGTGCGCGGCCTGGGCAAGTCGGAGGTGTACCGGGATCTGGTCATGGTTCCCAATGACAACTACCGCTTCATCGAGGTCACTTTCCAGCGCTTCCTGGGCCGGCCCACCTACAGCCAACAGGAGCGCATTAAGTACTCCATCATCGTTGCTACCCGTGGGCTGGATGGCCTCATCGACGCTGTAGTGGATAGCGAGGAGTACAACGCCGCTTTCGGGGACGATGTGGTGCCCTATCAGCGCCGTCGCCTCTCCGAAAAACCCGCTAACTTGGTGACCCCCCGCTATGGAGCCCGTTGGCGGGATGTCTCCGGCGTGAAGCGCTCGACCCGGGAAGTGGTGCGCACCTACCGTCTCACCCGCCCGCCCAAACCCGGGGATCCGGAAAACTTCCTCAACATGGCCCGCATGCTCAATCCCCAGCCGGCGGCGCGGCAAAACATCAGCGTCTTCGATCTGAAGATCCCCGACATGACCACCAGCCGCCGCTAGCACTGGACAAACTTTCCAGGACGATCCCTCGCGGGATCCGTCGGGCCGATCGATCCGATGCTGTTCGGGTAGGTCGGCTCGCGGCTGTGCTTGGGCAAGATTCGTTATAATTCTGAGTGATGCTTCTTAACACTTGGGTTGCATGAAGAATCCGGTTGTGCGGGCTTTTTTTGTTGGCAAAGCCGTAGCAGATGTTCTGCGGGAGCGTTGGGAGAGCGCCCTTGCCGACATTGCCGGAGAAGTGGGCAAGGTGTGGGCTGAGCTACAGGAGGGCTGGCAAACCTTTGCCCAGGATGTCATGACCCGAGCTGAGGCAGAAGCCTCGGTGGCTGCCCAGGAGATGGTGCCCCCTCCTTTCAAGACAGAAGATTTGCAGGCAACTCTGGACGACCTGCGGGCAGAAGTGGCGCAGTTGCGCTCCGAGTTGCAGAAATATCGGAGTCGAAACGCTTGAATGCCAGCACACTCCGATCCCGAACCTTTTTGGGATCCGAACCCGTCAAGCCCTATACCGCCTACCGTTGGGCCCGGGAAAACTACACCCGCTGGGGCCGCCTTCTGGATATTTGGCGATTTGTGCTCACCTGGCTGTTCTACCTCTGGCTGGATCAGCAGGCGTGGAGCTACGGGGGGCAGGCCACACCAGAGCGCAAGGCCAAACGCCGCCGCGCCAGAGCCATTTGGATCCGTGAAACGCTGCTCCACCTCGGCCCTACTTTTATCAAAGTGGGGCAGTTTTTCTCCACCCGCGCCGATCTCTTCCCCTCTGAATATGTCGAGGAGCTCTCCAAGCTGCAGGATCGAGTGCCTGCTTTTGGCTACGAACAGGTGGCGGCCATCGTGCAGCAGGAGCTGGGCAGGCCAATAGCCCAGATCTACAGCTATTTCGATCCCACCCCCTTGGCGGCGGCCAGCTTGGGGCAGGTGCATCGCGCCAAGCTCAAGACCGGCGAAGAGGTGGTGGTCAAGGTACAGCGCCCAGGGCTGACCCGGCTGTTCACTATCGATCTGGAGATCTGCCGCGGTATTGCCGAGTTTTTTCAGTACCGCACCCCTTGGGGCGGGCCGGGCCGGGACTGGATCGGCATCTACGAAGAGTGTCGGCGCACCCTCTGGGAAGAGGTGGACTACCTCAACGAGGGCCGCAATGCCGATACTTTTCGTCGCAATTTTCGGGACATGCCGCAAATTGCCGTCCCCAAGGTGTACTGGCGCTACACTTCCCCCCGTCTGCTGACATTGGAATACCTGCCGGGGATCAAAATCAGCGATTACGAAGCCCTGAGCGCGGCGGGGCTGAACCGCAAGGTCTTGGCCCGCTTGGGGGCAGAGGCCTATCTGCGGCAATTGCTCAAAGACGGCTTTTTTCATGCCGATCCCCATCCGGGCAACATTGCCGTCAAGCCGGATGGCACGTTGATCTTTTACGACTTCGGCATGATGGGCCGCCTGCGCTCCGATGTGAAAGAGAAGCTGATGGGCACGCTGGCAGGTGTGGTCTCCAAAAATGCCGATCGGGTGGTGGCCTCGCTGGTAGAGCTGGGGGTGCTGGTGCCCACCGCCGATCTGGCGCCGGTGCGTCGCTCCGTCCAGTACATGCTGGACCACTTTATGGATAAACCCTTTTCCAGCAACTCAGGAGCAATCTCGGTGGCGGCCATTAGCGAAGACCTCTACGAGTTGGCCTACGATCAGCCGTTTCGCTTTCCGGCTACCTTTACCTTTGTGATGCGGGCTCTAACCACGTTGGAGGGGTTGGGAAAGGGGTTGGATCCGGAGTTCGACTTTATGGAAGTGGCCAAGCCTTTCGCGGAGGAGCTGATGAGTTTAAACGGAACCGAGACCGAGACTCTCTTGGCCCAGGTTGGCCGCCAGGCGGCTGAGTTTACCAGCAGCAGCCTCAGTTTGCCCCGCCGCCTCGAATTGACCTTGAGCAAGTTGGAACAAGGAGAACTGCGCCTGCGGGTGCGATCGAGCGAGGCAGAGCGCCTGCTGCGCAAGCTGAACAGCACCGGCTTGGGGGTTATTTATGCAGTGTTGTTTGCAGCCTTCTTTCTGAGCGCAACCCAGCTCCTTTTGGCCGGACATGCTACCTTAGCCGTTATCACTTTGGTTTTGGCTGCCCTCGCTGCTCTTGCTTTAATCAGGGTACTCTTGAGGTTGAATCGGTCAGAGCGATTGATGTGATGCGACGATACGCCTGCGCTACGGATCCGGGCAAGGTTCGCAGCAGCAACCAGGATGCCTACTACTGCGATCCGGAAGGACGTTACTTCATCGTTGCCGATGGCATGGGAGGGCACGCTGCCGGGGCAACGGCTAGCTTGTTGGCCGTCGAGACCATCCGGGCCTATCTGGATCGAGGCTGGAAAAACGTGCCGGCACCCAAGTTGCTCAGCGAAGCGGTAGAAGCAGCCAACGAGGCCATCCTCAAGGACCAGCGGCAAAACCCGGAGCGGGCCGACATGGGCACCACCGTGGTGGTGGCCTTGGTGGATCCTAACAACAATTGCTGGAGCGCTCACATTGGCGATTCTCGCCTCTATCGCTTGCGGGGATCCGAGATGCAGCAGATGACGGAGGATCACACCCTGGTGGCCCGCTCGGTTCGCCAAGGGGAGTTGACTCAAGAGCAAGCCCGCGTCCACCCCTGGCGACATATTCTCGAGCGCTGCCTGGGCCGGCCCGATGCGGGGCCGCCTGCCGTGCAGCCGATTACAGTTTGTCCGGGGGATCGCCTGCTGTTGTGTAGTGACGGGCTCACCGAAGAGCTGGAGGACGAGGCTATCGCCGAGTATTGCCTGCAGGTAGAGGACTTGGAGCAGCTCCCCCGCAAGTTAATCGAGGCGGCCAAAGAGCGGGGCGGGCGAGACAACATCACGGTGGTGATCGCCGAATATGCCTAGTTGGCAGCCAGCTAGAGACGGTATTGCCGGTACACTTCGCCGGCGGCGCGGTGCAGCAGCGAGTGGCGGTACACAAGGCGGGCAAGGTCTTGGCCATAGCCGCCGCCGATGACGCAGGCGACCGGATGGCCCCGTCTCACGCAAGTATCCAGCACCTGCATGTCGCGGCGAAACAGCCCCTCGTCGCTGAGGGCCAGCTTGCCCAAGAGGTCTTCTGCGTGGGGATCCACCCCCGCGTCGTAGAGCACCAGATCGGGGCGCACCTGGGCCAAGAGATCCGGCAAGTGGTCGGCCAAGATTTGTAGATAGGCTTCGTCTTCCAGGCCCACCGGCAGGGGCACATCCAGGTCGCTCTGTTGTTTGGTGGCCGGGAAGTTGGCGGCGCAGTGCATGGAGAAGGTAAACACCCGCGGCTCGGAGCGGAAGATCCAGGCGGTGCCGTCGCCCTGGTGCACATCCAAGTCTACAATCAGAACCTTGTGCACCAGCCCCTGCTGCAGCAGGACTTGGGCGGCAATGGCCAGGTCATTGAAAATACAGAAGCCGGAGCCGTAGGTGGGAAAGGCGTGGTGGGTGCCGCCGGCGGTATTGCAAGCCAGGCCGTGGCGCAGGGCCAACTGGGCGGTCAGGACGGTGCCGCCCACGGCTCGACAGGTGCGCCGCACCAGCTCAGGGCTCCAGGGCAGGCCGATGCGCCGCTGCAGCTTGGCTTCCAGGGATCCCTCACAGTAGGCCCGCACGTACTCTGGCGTGTGCACCGATTCGATCCAAGCCAGGGGAGGCAGCTCCGGCTGATGCACTTGCTGAGAGCGGATCACCCCTTCCCGCAGCAGCAGCTCGTGCAGGAGGCGGAATTTGGGCATAGGAAAGCGATGGCCCGGCGGCAGGGGGGCGCTGTAGTCGGGGTGGTAAACGACGGGCAAAGACATTCAAAGCAACCGGATTGACGGCGGTGGGCATAGCCTATGACAGCTTCAGTGCTTATGGTAGAGGTAGCCCGCTCCTGTCAGATCCCTGCGGAAGTCTTGCTCTGTTCTCTTCTCTGGATTGCCGCGATTTCCTATGTTCACTTCCTCGGATCCCTTTTTGGATCGCCTCTTGGCCCAGCGCTATCGCCTCACCCATCTGCTGGGGCAAGGAGGCATGGGGCGGGTCTATTTGGCCCAAGATCTGCTCTTTGGCGGGGTGGAAGTGGCCGTTAAGCTGCTCTCCCAGCCGGCAATGGACGAGCAGGCCCGCCTGCGCTTCGAGCGGGAAGCGAAAGCCTGCGCCGCTTTGGGCCAAAAGAGCCTGCACATTGTCAAGGTGAGCGACTACGGCATCACTGCCGATGAGGTGCCCTTCTATGTGATGGAATACCTGAACGGCCAAACCCTCAAGGATATTCTGGCGGCGGGACCTCTGCCTCTGGAGCGCTTTTTTCGGCTGGCCCGCCAAATTGGCCTGGGGCTCAAAGCAGCCCACGAAGGGATCCTCTTGGAAGGGCAGCGGATCCAGGTCATCCACCGCGACCTCAAGCCGGCCAACGTGATCGTGGTGGCCGACGAGAGCTTGGGGGAGCTGGCGAAGCTGGTGGATTTCGGCATTGCCAAGCTGCTCAACACCCGGGAGTCGCTGAGCCTCACCCACGCCTACTTGGGGACGCTGGCCTACTCCTCCCCAGAGCAATTGGAAGGGTTGCCGCTGGATGCCCGCTCCGACATCTACAGCTTCGGGATCATCCTCTACCAGATGGCGTCCGGCCAGATGCCTCTCCAGCCCACCACGGAATCTTTCCCGGGCTGGTACCAGGCCCACCACAAGCAGCGCCCCCTGCCTCTGGAAGAGCTGGGACTGCCCGCTGGCCTCTCCGACCTCATCCTCAGTTGTTTGGCCAAAGATCCAGCCGCCCGTCCGCCCACGGTGGCCAATGTGTTGGCAGAGCTGGAGCGCATCCAAGCCGGGATCCAAAGTTCCGCCCCTGTTGCCTTTCCATCGCCAGGGATCCGTGGCGCCTCGCTTCGGGATCCTGCTCCTTTAGCCACAGCCGGCACGCTGCGTCTCAGGCCCGTGACAGGGGCCACTGCGGCGGAAAACAGGGGACCCCTGCGCCTGATCCCCTTCTTGGCGGGCGGTTTGCTGGGTTTAGCTTTGGTGAGTTGGGGGTTGGGGCGGTTTCTGCAGCGCCCTGCGCCTCCGGTGATCTCCGGCTCTCGCCCCTCGCCAGCTCCCACGGAGTTAGAGGATGAGCGCCCCGGAGCGGGTGCGCAGCCCGATACGGCCCCTGAACCTCTTGCTCTGGA
>NZ_JANSJB010000006.1:22447-31675 GCF_047462355.1 Synechococcus sp. H55.9
GCCGGTGTTGCGCGCCTTCCCTCTCCAGACTTCCCGCGAGGTGGTGCGGGCCGCCCTGGGATCCCCCAGCCAGCAGGGGCGGGGCGCCTGGCCCAACACCGTGTACGACCTGTACCGCTTGGGCGGCATGAACTTGAGCCTCACCTACGACGAATCCAGCCTGGCGCTGCAACAAATCGAGGCCACCATCGCCGACGACGTGCCCGCCCCGCAGGCGGAAGGGCTGCTGGAAGACATGCTGCAGGCCCCCTTGCCCCCCCAGTTGCAGCGAGAACTGCAGGCGGTGCGGGAAAACCGTTCTGAGCGCGTCCAGTTCCGCTCCGGCTCTTGGTCTGGCCTCGTCGAGCGCACCCCCCAGGGCCACCTCTACCTGGCCGTTTGGGATCCCCCGCCCAGCCCTTCACCTTCCCCGCCCACCGTCCCCGTTGCCCAGCCCCGTCCGGCCCCTCGCTCCAGACCAGCCGCTGCCGGCCCTCGTCCCGGCCAGACCATGCAGGAGCTGCTGCGCCGTACGCGCGAACTGCGGGGAGATTGAGCCATGTCTGCTTCCGAAGACAAAAAGTCGCTGTTGAACACCGTTGTCCACTTCTTCAAAACCCTGGCAATGGGGCGGCCTTTCCCTGCTGGGCCCACTGCCCTCCTCAAGCCCCCCGACCCTCCCCCGCCCAAGCGCCCGGTGCGCCTGCGGATTACTTGGCCGGGAGAAGCTCCCCAGGTGTTTGTCCTGCAGGGATCCGACATTCTGGGTCGCAGCCAGACGGTGGCCACCATCCGCATCCCCGCCCCTGCGGTGAGCCATCTGCACGCCTGCGTTCGCCCGCGTCCGGGTTGGCGTCTGCCCGGCCTGGGGTGGCGGATCCCGTTGCCCCCGATTCTCTACTGGCTGGGGTGGAACGCCGGTCGCTACCAACTGGAAGATCAAGACTCCACCAACGGCGTCTTTCGCCTCAAGCCCTTTGGCGGCGCCGAGCGGGTGCGGCGGGTGATCCTGCGCCATGGCCAGCGACTCAGCCTTGGCCCGCCCCGGGATCCGGAGAGCGTGTTTATTCAAGTGTTGGATCCACCGCCGCCGCAGGTGTACGGGGTGCGCGGCTGCCTGATCCTGATGGCGCTCTTGGGGCTGGGGGCGAGGATTTGGATCGGCCACGAGTGGAGCAAGTTCTCAGTAGAACCGCCGCTCGCCGCCGATCGCAACCCCCTCATCGTCCTGGCCGGGGATCGGCAAACCGAACTGCGCCGCCACCAGGGGGATACCTACCGGGAGCTGCCCAACCTGGAGGCCTTCGGCCCGATTCTGCCCAAGGTGGTGGTGGCCGCCGAAGATCACCGCTTCTACTCCCACTTCGGGGTCGATCTGCTGGGCATTGGCCGCGCCTTTTGGGTCAACCTGCGCTCCGGGGAAGTGCAGCAGGGGGGCAGCTCCATCAGCCAGCAACTGGCCCGCACCGTGTTGCGCGACTACACCGGCTCAGGCAACACCTTTGGCCGCAAGCTGCGGGAGGCTGTTGCCGCCCTCAAGCTGGAGCGGCGCTACAGCAAAGACGAAATCCTCACCCTCTACCTCAACAACGTCTACCTGGGCAACGGCATCTACGGCTTTGAGACCGCCGCCCAGTTCTACTTCGGGATCCCCAGCCGCCAGCTCAGCCTTTCCGAAGCCGCCACCCTGGCCGCCATCCTGCCTGCTCCCAATGCCTTTAACCCCATCGCCAACTACGATGCCGCCGTGCGGGGCCGGGATCGGGTGTTGGATCGCCTCAGCGAGCTCCAAGTCTTCCCAGAAGAGGAGATTCGGCGGGCCCGGCGCAGCCGCCTCACCCTCAACCCCAATCTGCGCTCCCAGACCTCGACGGTTGCCCCTTACTTCTACAGCACCGTCTTCCAGGAGCTGCGGCAGCTTCTGGGCCAAGACCTCTCGGCAGAGGGCAACTTCATCATCGAGACCACACTGCATTTGCCCTACCAGCGGCTGGCGGAGCAGGCCCTGGCCCAAACGGTGCGCGAGGCGGGCTCCCGCCTGGGCTTCAGTCAGGGTGCCCTGGTCAGCCTCGACAGCCGCAACGGCGAGATCTTAGCTCTCGTGGGCGGGATCGACTACAACGCCAGCCCCTTCAACCGGGCTACCCAAGCCCAACGGCAGCCGGGATCCACCTTCAAAGTCTTCACCTACGCCGCCGCCCTCAGCCAGGGGATCCCGCTTTCGCAGGTGCTCTCCTGTGAGCCGCTTACTTGGGGCAACCTCACCTTTCAGGGCTGCCGCTCGGGAAGTGCCCCCATGGACTTGGCCCGCGGCTTGATCCTCTCCGAAAACGTAATCGCCCTGCGGTTGGCCCAACAGGTGGGGCTGGAGCAGGTGGTGGCCATGGCGCGGCAAATGGGGATCCAATCCCCCTTGCAGCCCTATCCTTCCCTGGTACTCGGCACGATGGAGGTGAACCTGCTGGAGCTGACCGCGGCCTTTGCTCCTTTGGCCAATCGCGGCCTTTGGTCCAGGCCCCACACCATCCGCCGCATCCTGGATAGCAGCGATTGCGCCAACCCCGACGACTTTCGCACCTGCCGCGAGATCTACCCAGGCCGCGAGGATCCCCGCTCGCAGCGGCTGGTTTTGTCGGCAAGCGTCGCCCAGCAGATGACCGCCGTATTGCAAGGCGTGATCCGCTCCGGCACCGGCACTGCCGCTCGCCTTGGGATCGGAGAAGCGGGCAAAACCGGCACCACCACCGCCAACAAGGATCTGCTCTTTATCGGCTACACACCCAACCCGCCTCTGGTAACCGGCATTTGGCTGGGCAATGATGACTCCAGCCCAACGCGAGGGAGTAGCGGCATCGCCGCTCAAACTTGGGGAAGTTACATGAAGCAAGTCATTCAATAGCTCGCCAAAGCCAATCAGACAACTCCACATCCCGACAACTCGACAAATAGACGCTTTGCCTCCCTCACCCCCAGCCCTCACCCCCGGCCCCTCTCCCAGAGGGAGAGGGGAGTTAGAGCGGCGCGTCCGCGACAGCGTTGCGGAGCGATAACGACGTAGAGAAACGTTTCATTGCTATTTGAAATGGCTATAAGCTGGAAAAGGCTGTAACCTAAGCCGATTAAGTCTTCGGGCTGTTGTCAGAACTGTCTCTGAAGTCCGAGTAACAGAAACGGGGAAGATCAGCAGGATTTGCGGAGAATGGTCGCGATCTGGATTAGGGCTTCTTGAAACACCTCTCGCTCTGGCTGACCTTGCTTGAGCTGGTATTCCAGTTGCAAAAGTTGCTGCATTGCCTTCAGCAGAGCTGCGCTTTCCAGGGATCCCACCTCTTTCTGTAAAAAGTAAACTCGGTTGGGGTTGGCGATCTCTGCTTTTTGGGCGATGACTTTGGGATCCCGTTCTCCCTCCTCCAGCAGCAGCCGTACCCACAGCCAGGTGCGGAATTGGCCCACCAACACTGCCAGGATCTTCAGGGCCGGCTCGTTGTGATCCAGCAGATGGGCCAGGATGGGCAGGGCCTGATCCAAGTTGCCCTGGCGCAGGGCGGCCGCCAGTTGAAAGCTGTTGTAGGCGCTGGCGGGAACCAAGGCCTCGATTTGCTCAGGGGAGATGGGATCCTCTTGAGCGGCTGTAAACAGAGCCAGCTTTTCCAATTCCATCGCCAAGCGGCGGGAGTCGTTGCCCACCGCCTCGGCCAACTTCTGGGCTGCCGCCGGGCTGAGCTTGAGATGCCGTTGCCGGGCTTCGCTGTATACCTGTCTAAGAATGCCCTCTTCATCCCAGGGAGGCAGTTGGGGAAACTCGCGGACGATGGCCACTTTCTTGAGGATTTTGGTGGATTTGAGGCGTCCGTCCGGCTTGCTGCTGCTGGTTAACAGCAAATGTGTCGTGGGGGGCAACTGGGCCAGGGTGCGCTCCACTGCTTCCCACAGCTCTTCCGGGCAATGTTGGGTGAGTGTCGTCTCCTCCAGCCAAACCAGGCGGGCGTTGGATCCCAGGGGCGGCGTCATGGCCTGGCTGAGGCCGACAAGCGTCGATTCCGGTGGCAGGCGATCGTAATTAAAAGCAGCCCAATCGGGATCCAGCACTTGATCCCGCAACTGCTGCACCGCCTGCATCAGCCGATAGGTGTCATCTCCCCAGTAAAGGTAGACGGGCATAATACCCTAGCCCCCTCATCAACGCTCTGGCTGGATCCCTGGCCAACCTGTTTGATTGAGGCGGCTGCAGATCCCAGCAAGTTGCTCAGCCTCCGCAGAGCCGCCACTGCAACTGGTCTCCAGCCCTTTTCCGTGGTTTCTCTAGGCGTTATTTTACGTAAATCAACGCGCATGCTCCCGCCCTTTGTCCGGGATCCCCCAGAAAAAACCGGGCCAGGTTCAAGCCTCTTCCCTCTCTCTGAAAAAAGGTGCCAGCTTTGCATGATCTTTGATTTGGCCCTAGCTTGGCAAATTCTGTGTTCCCACTGAAGAAAGATCATCAATCTTCTCCTAGATTGAGCTTAGGGATAGGCATCGGGAGGGGGTTGCGAACGATGGACACCATTGGCGAACTGGAGTTCAAGGTACAGGTTCTGGCTCGCTGCCTGGGATCTGCTTTGGGTTTAGGCCGTCCTACCCGTGTTCAGATTCATTATTGCGATCCTCAAACCTTGAATGCAGACAAATCGGGATCGGTGATTTCTCCTTTCAATTCCCAAGAAGTTAAGGGATCTCAGTTTCGCCCGTTGGCCTCGGTTGCCTAAGTGATGTTTCGAGCTTGGTCTCGACAAGGCTATCAAAATCTCTGGATACCTCTCGGCCAAAAAGAGACGGGTGGGCAGTTTAATGGGGGGATAATTCCCCCCAAAGTTGTTTCGTCTTGGGCTGCCTCTAAAACAACCAGTCCTGAAGCCAAGCCCAGGAAGAAAAGATTAGCCTTCTAGAAAGGGGATCCCTCTTGCCTTCCCGCCCTTGCTCCTGTCCGCTGGGGATATAAACTCGGAAGATGAGCTGAAGCCTAGGGTGTTGGAAGGAGTCATGCAACGAGCAACGCAAGCATGGCGCGGCCTGCTGCTGCGGGATTTCTCTATCGAGTCCTGGTGGCAGGGCAGCCTTTTGAGCCGAGTGTCGGGATCCCTGCGGCAGTGGGGCAAAAGCAGCCGGCTCGTCCAAACCTTGGATTGGATCGGTTTGGGCCTGGTGCTGCTCTACTGGTTTTTTTCGGCCCAAAGCTCCACCGGCATCCTAGGTCTGATTTTGCTGGCTATGGCGGCGCTTGTGGTCTTGGGCTGGCTGGTGGAAACCCCGAATTGGCTGCCCGTCCATCTGCCCCTAGGCCTGTTTTGGGGCATAGCCACCCTGGCCACAATCCTGTCGCCGGTTCCCTATGCAGCGCGGGACGGCTGGCTGAAGTTGACGCTCTACCTGGCCGGCTATCTGCTGCTGCAGCGTCTGCTTCGCCAACTGCAGTTCCGGGATTGGATCGTCGGATCCCTGCTCTTGGTCAGCTTGGGGATGGGGGTCTATGGCCTGCGGCAATACTTTTACGGGGCTGCCGAGCTAGCCACCTGGGTGGATCCGGAATCGGGCTTGGCAGGCCTGACGCGGGTGTACAGCTTTCTGCGCAACCCCAATTTGTATGGGGGCTACCTGGTTCCGCTCCTCCCTCTGGGGCTGGCTGCCATTTGCATCTGGCCGGGCTGGGGGATCAAGCTCTTGGTTGGGTTTACAACTGCCGTCAACTTCATCTGCCTGATGCTGACCTACAGCCGCGGCGCCTGGATTGGCGGCCTAGCAGCGCTGGGAATGATGGCGGTGCTGCTGGCGCAATGGCAAACCCCCCACTTGCCAGCCCGTTGGCGACGTTGGACGCTGCCGGCTCTGTTGGGAGGGGGGGCAGCCACGTTGTTGCTTGCGATCGTAACAGTACGCCCCCTGCGGCTGCGGGCTCAGAGCCTCTTTTGGGGACGGCTGGACACCAGCAACAATTTTCGCCTCAACGTCTGGGCCGCCGCGCTGGACATGATCCGCGACTTTCCCATCTTGGGGATCGGCCCCGGCAATGTCGCCTTCAACCGCGTCTATCCCCTCTACCAGCGGGGCAACTTCAGCGCCCTTGGGGCCTACTCGGTGCCGCTGCAACTCGCCGTGGAGACAGGCTTCATCGGATCCCTGGCTTTTGCCTGGTTTTTGCTGGTGCTCTGGGATCACGGCTGGAGAGGCTGGAACACTTTGCTCAGCTCCCGGGATCCCGAGGGCCTGTGGGTGGCAGCAGGCTTAGCGGCTTGCACCGGCATGATGGCCCACGGCCTAGTGGATATCATCTGGTACCGTCCCCAGGTACAAATGCTGTGGTGGCTGGCGGTGGCCCTCGTCACAGCCAGTCTGGGTTCTCCTCGATCCTCAACGGCCGCTGAAAGACCCAGCTCGTGAGATGCCGGCGCGGACTTCTTAGAGTGGCCCGGGCTTGGCCTTCTGGTCTTGACGAGAGCAAATCTAGAGTGGTAGGCATTCTCAGTAGAGGAACGAAAATGTATCTAGATTTACAATTTGCAGGTTTTAGTAGTGTTAGAAATTAGCGGAATTGCTGGGGATATGGGAGGCCAATGAAAAAGATCGAAGCTGTAATTCGGCCCTTCAAGCTAGATGAGGTGAAAATTGCCCTGGTCAACGCCGGCATCGTCGGCATGACGGTGAGCGAAGTGCGGGGTTTTGGTCGACAAAAGGGACAGACCGAGCGCTATCGGGGATCCGAGTACACGGTAGAGTTCCTGCAAAAACTGAAGGTGGAGATCGTGGTCGAAGATGACCTGGTGGATACGGTGGTCGAGAAGCTGATCGCGGCGGCTCGCACCGGCGAAATCGGGGACGGCAAGATTTTCATCAGCCCTGTCGAGAAAACCATTCGCATCCGCACCGGCGAACTCAACCAGGACGCCCTGTAGAGAAGGTGAAGGTCTTGGAGCCTGGGTAGCTCGACCCGAGTCCCAGGCTGGCTTGCAGTGGGCAAATGAGGGATTTTTGCCCTATCTACTAGTGCGTTGTGAAAAGTACCGTCACTTTAGGTAAGTCGAAAAGCATGTCTACAACGATGATCCAAAAGCATAAGAACCCGCTACCTCAGCGGCTTGGGCGACTGGCCAAGTGGAGTCTAACTGCTGCTCTGACGATTTCGCTGGTTTTCCTATTGGGCCAGGGGAGTGCCTTCGCCCAGGACGCGGAAGTCGTACAGGAACATGCTGACATTGTCTGGACGCTGGTGGGGGCAGCCTTGGTGTTCTTCATGCAGGCGGGGTTCGCCATGGTGGAGACGGGCTTTACCCGCGCCAAAAATGCCGCCAACATCATGATGAAAAACCTGATGGACTTTTGCATGGGCTGTTGCGCCTTTTGGTTCATCGGGTTTGGCCTGATGTTTGGAGAAAATACTGGCTTCTTTGGCAGGAGCTGGTTTGCTTTCAGTTGGCAGCAAGCCCACGAAGCAGGGGATTGGCCCTTCACCTTCTTTGTCTTCCAGATGGTGTTTGCCGCCACCGCTGCCACCATTGTTTCCGGGGCCATGGCGGAGCGCACCAAGTTCGTGGCCTACCTCATCTACTCTGTCGTCATCTCTGGGCTGATCTACCCCATCTCGGGGGGCTGGGCCTGGAATGGTCTCTTCGGCGACTACAACGGTGGCACTAGCGGCTGGCTGGAAAATCTGGGCTTCATCGACTTTGCCGGTTCGGGCGTAGTGCATTTGGTGGGGGGCGCTTCCGCCTTGGCCGGGGCCATGGTGCTTGGCCCTCGCATCGGCAAGTACGGCCCCAACGGCGAGCCGCGGGCGATTCCCGGCCACAACCTGCCCCTAGGGATGCTGGGAGTGTTTATCCTCACCTTGGGTTGGATTGGGTTCAACGCTGGCTCGACCACAGCCGCCAGCCCCGATATCGGCTGGATTGCCATGAACACGCTGCTAGCCGCTTCGGCAGGGGCCATTGGGGCGATGATCACCTGCTGGGCGCATTTTGGCAAGCCGGATATGACCTTTGCCGCCAACGGGGTGCTGGCCGGCTTGGTAGGGATCACCGCTCCTTGCAACACTGTCCACCCTCTGGGAGCTTTGATCATCGGTTCGGTGGCCGGGATCCTGGTGGTCATCTCGGCGGTGATTCTGGATACGGTGCTGAAGATTGACGACCCGGTGGGCGCCGTTTCGGTACACGGCACCTGCGGTATTTGGGGGGTGTTGGCAGCAGGGATCCCTTGGTTTGCCCACGCCGATTCAGGGGTGACCTGGGCGCAATTTGGGGTACAAGTTGTGGGCGCTCTAGCCTATTTCTTCTGGCCTTTCCTCACCTGCTTGATCCTGTTTTTGATCCTCAAGGCAACCGTTGGCCTGCGCACCAGTGCCGAAGAGGAGCTGGCCGGCTTGGATGTGGGCGAGCATGGTAACGTGGCCTACCCGGATTTTGTGATTGCTTCCGCCGAGTTGGACCAACCTTGAGGCGGCACCCCGGCTCTGAGGGGGATCCAGCGGCACCAATCGCCACTGTCAACGATGAGGAGGGCCAAGCCTGGCCCTCCCTGGCTGTAAACTGGGATGCGGTTGGATGCACTTTTGGATCCCATGCACCTGTTGATCCCGGCGGCTGGCAGTGGCAAGCGAATGGGGGCGGCGGTCAACAAGCTGTTGTTGCCGCTTTTGGGCCAGCCCATCTTGGCTTGGACGTTGCAGGCGGCGGATCGGGCCGGTTCTATTGAGTGGATCGGCATTCTCTCCCAGCCCGGCGATTGGCCGGCCATGGAGCAGATCCTGGCGTCCATCGAGCTGTCCACGCCGGTGCAGCTTCTGCAAGGAGGGGCGACGCGGCAGGAGTCGGTTTACAGGGGGGTGGAGTATCTCTATGGGTTGGGAACGGTGGAGCGGGTGCTGATCCACGATGGAGCCCGCTGCTTGGCCACCCCTGAATTGTTCGATCGCTGCAGCGCCGCTCTGGAGCAGGTGGACGGCTTGATTGCGGCGATCCCTGTCAAGGATACGATCAAAGTCACCGAGACCGGCCCCAAGGGGATCCAAATCCAATCGACACCGGAGCGCAGCCGGCTGTGGGCAGCTCAGACACCGCAGGGGTTTCGCCTGTCGCTCTTGTGGCAAGCCCATCGGGAGGCGCTGGCCCAGGGGTGGCAGGTAACCGATGACGCAGCCCTGTTCGAGAAGCTGGGTTGGTCGGTCTATATCGTGGAAGGTGAGGAGTCTAACCTGAAGTTAACCACCCCCTGGGATCT
>NZ_JANSJB010000006.1:31775-36724 GCF_047462355.1 Synechococcus sp. H55.9
TTCGAGAAGCTGGGTTGGTCGGTCTATATCGTGGAAGGTGAGGAGTCTAACCTGAAGTTAACCACCCCCTGGGATCTGGTGCTGGCCGAGCAAATTCTACAGCAGCGCCTCGAGCTGGCGCGTTAGCTTAATCCCTTACTCTCTGTCGCCCTCACCCCCAACCCCTCTCCCAAAAGGAGAGGGGAGTTTTTGCGGAATCGGCTGCTGTTAGGATGCAGGCTGCTGGGGCGAGAGGAGAGCAGATGAGCGAGGAGACTTCGTCCTACTGGCCTGTGCACATTGTCGGCGCCGGCCCCGGGGATCCCGAGCTGATTACCCTGCGGGGCCAGAGAGTGCTCGCGGAAGCAGATGTAGTATTCTACACAGGCTCTTTGGTGCCGGAGGGGCTGCTGACCCATTGTCGCCCTGGGGTGGAGGCCATCGATACACGCGCTTTCACCTTGGAAACGCTGCTGCCCCAGATGGTGGAGCGGGTCAAGGCAGGGCTGCGGGTGGTGCGGCTGCAGGATGGGGATCCGTCTCTTTACGGTGCTCTGCACGAGTTGCTGATTCGGCTGGCGGAGGCCGGGATCCCCTTTGAGATCGTGCCGGGGGTGAGCGCCTTTCAACTGGCAGCCGCCCGTCTGCAGGTGGAGCTAACGGTGCCGGAGCTGGTGCAGACGATCATCCTCACCCGCGCCAGTGGCCGGACGCGTGTGCCGGCAGCGGAAGCCCTGGCCAGTCTGGCGGCCCACCGCGCCTCTTTGTGTCTGTATCTGAGCGCCCGCCATGTGGAACAGGCCCAGGCGGATCTAATGACCCACTATCCCGCCGATACCCCTGTGGCCATTTGCTACCGTCTGGGCTGGCCGGACGAGCGAATCTGGCTGGGATCCCTGGCGGAGATGGCGGCCCTCACCCGGCAAGCCAGCCTGGAACGCACCGTGCTCTACCTCATCAGTCCCGCCCTACGGGGCTTGGCAGGAGCCGGCTCGGCCCGCTCGCGGCTCTACAGCCCTGACCACGCCCACCTCTTCCGCCCCAAAATTGGCCGGCGGGCCCATTTGTAACAGACTCTTTCAGTATATTGACGGATGACGGCAGGCTGAACATAATGACGATGAGGCAGCAAGATGAGGTCAAATACTTTGGCTTCTGGCTGCAGGGCGCCCATCTTTGCCAAAAGAAGTGGATCCCTTTTGGGGTTGTTGCAAGACTTTTTTTCTCCCTCTTTCTAGCCTTATGCTTATGGATGACTCATCTGCTGCTCGCAGCGCGGCAACCCTGATCAAGACTTTGCAGAAGGCCCTTGCTCCCCTGCCAAGCCGTTCGGCGCTGAAACAAGATGTCCTTTACCTGATGGTGGAGCTCCCACAGCAGGGACTGTTCAGCCGCTCTATGGTGTTGCAGCGGGTTGCCGACCAATTGGAAGGCGCGCCGGTGCAGGGAGTCAGCCAACTGGTGGTGTACGGTCGGCTGCAGGGAGAAACACAGCCGCAGTGGAAAAAAGTCTTCTATTTGTCTTCTGGGAAAAGCGGTGCCGACGCCACGCAGATTGTATTGCCGGACGCCAAGATTTCCGAGATCAAGGTGCTGGATGCCCAAAAACCTGTTGTGGATCCCGATGGCAGCTCTGATTTTCGCAAAGTTAAAACTCTAGAGGCGCCGGTTCCCAAAACCCAGAAAGAGCGACGCTCAGAGCCTGACCCAAGTCAGTCTCCTGCTGCTCATGGCTCTGCACAGGCCCAAGCTGGGATCCCGACCTCTCCGCCCACGACTGCCCCTGCTCGCCCCAGTTCTCCCATCAGCCTTCCGGTCAACGTTCAGGCGCTTGGCCAGCAGTTGCACCAACCTACCCTACGACCCTTCCTGGGGGGAGCCCTGGCTTTGTCTCTCCTGCTGGGGGCCGGGTTGGTGGTGCATTCTTTCCGGCAGCCCGACGTCCCTGCCCGGGCCAGATCGCTGGGAGTAGGGATCCCTCTGTTGATCCTGGCTGCAGGGGGGAGCTGGCTGGGGTGGAAAGGCCGGCGTGCTGTCAACACCTTTAAGCGAGAGGGATCCTCTGATCCTTTGGCAGAAGGTTTGTCCTTTTTACAGGCCAATCAAGTTCCTGAGGCAGTGGAGCGGTTTCAGGAGGCCCTGTCCCTCACCCAGGGATCTGCTCAAGTTGAGATCCATAGCCTGCTCGGCCAAGCCTGGGCCGAGAAAGGCAACTGGGCAGAAGCCTTGGCCCAGCAACAAAAGGCCCTTGAGTTGGATCCCCACTTCAGCCAGGCCCACCTCCGTATTGCTCAAATTCGCCTCAAGTTGGGGCAATGGGACGAGGCGATCGATTCCTGTTGGTCTGCTTTGGAATTGAACGATCGCCTGGGCCTGGCCCACCACCTGATGGGGCAAGCGCTGATGCGCAAGGGCCAGTTGAAAGCGGCAATAGCAGCTTTTCAAACCGCCCTCAATCTCGATCTGGATCCCGAATTAGCCGCTGCTGTGCGGGTGGATCTGGGCTTGGCCATGGTTCATGCGGGGCGTCTGGCCCAGGCTGGCCAAGAGTTCAGCCAGGTGCTCCTCTCCGGCAGCTCCTCCAAGCTCCAGCAGGGCCGCGCCCACTACGGGCTGGGCTTGGTCTTAGCGGCCCAGGAGCAGCACAACGAAGCCATCAAGAGCTACCAGCGAGCTCTGGGGCTGGTGCCCAACTTGCCTGAGGCGGTTGCTGCCATCGGCTTGTCCTATTTGGGTCAAAAACACCGCGACGCCTCCGGGCGCAAGTTTGTCTGGCCCCAGCAGGTGCAAGAGGCTGTGCAACAGTTTGAACAAGCGTTAAGAGAAGACCCAGATTTGCCCGAAGCCCACTTTGGCTTGGGGGAAGTGGCCCGTATCAAGGGGGATCTGAGCTCGGCGGTGTCCAGCTATCAACGGGCGATGCGCAGCAACGGCAGCTACGGCATGGCCCACTATCGCGTGGGATCCGTCTTGGCCCGCCAAGGCAAGCTGGAGCAGGCCATCGATCACTTTCGCTCGGCTTTGGAAATTTCTCCCAACTTCCCCGAAGCCAGAGGGAGCCTGCAGCGGCTTCTCTCCAAGCAGATGGAAGAGGTGCATACCGACCTACTGCCCGTGTAAAGATGGGAGCTGATCGACGCTGAGGGATCCCGGTTGCCGCCCGACAAGGTGCGCGCCCGCCTGCGAGAGGTTGCCGCTCCAGCCATGAAGGGAGCCCTGCCCACAGTGGTCTTGGCCGGATGTGGCTATGGGGCCATCGACGCCTTGCGGGCCCTCAAAGGGCAAGCGCGGGTGATCGCCATCAATCCCCACCCCTACATCGTCAACTCGGGCATGTCCACGCGGCTGCTGAGCGGTCGGTTTTCCCTGGATCTGGTGCGGATCCCGCTGCTGGAGCACGTTCAAGCCAATGGTGCCCAGTTTCTGCCGGGACGAGTAACCCACATGCAGCCGCAGGCGCAAACCCTGACCCTGGAAGGCGCAGGCGGGATCCAAACCCTTGCCTACGATTACCTGTTGGTGAATGTGGGGCGGGAGCTGCGTCCCATCGACGGGATGCAACATGCCTTCGCCATTCGACCGGCGGAGCAACTGGTGGCCGCCCAAACCTGGATCCGGCAGTGCTGGCAGCGGGCGGCCCAGGGAGATCCGACGCCGGGCCTGCTGACCTTTGTGGTGGTGGGGGGAGGTTGCACCGGCACAGAGCTGATGGGAGAGCTGTACGACCTCTGCCGCGAGATGAGCGCAGCAACGGGGATCCCTTTGGCGCGGGCCCGCCTGCTCCTGATCCATGGCCAGGCCCATCTGGTCGAGGGCTTCTCAGAACGCTTCCGCCAGGAGGTGGAAAGGGAGATCCGCCGCTTGGGGGTAGAGATCTGGGCGGAGCGCCGGGTAAAAGCCTTCGGGCCACAGCAAGTTTGGCTAGAGGATGGCAGCGAGCTGGTGGCCCAGACCCGCCTATGGGCGGGTGGGTTGCAGGCGCCCGCCTGGCTGAGAAGCTGCGGCCTGCCGCTGGGGCCGACGGGATCCCTGCTGGTGGATGAGTGCCTGCGGGTGCAGGGGGCAGAGCGCATCTTGGCCTTAGGGGACTGCGCCGACTTTGTCTGGGGATCCCGTCTCTTGCCCAAGATCGGCGTGTACGCGGTGCGCCAGGGGCCGATTGCAGCACAAAACCTGCTGCGGCTCATCCGCGGCCAACCCCTGCTTCCCTACCGACCCCAGGCCACTGTGTTTGTCTGCGTTACGATGGGAAACCGGGTTGCCGTCGCCGAGAAGGGCAGGTGGGTCTGGCGCGGCTACCTGGCCACGCTGCTGAAAAACCTGTTCGATTGGCTCTACATGCGCCAACGCAAGCCCGTGCGCTGGCAGGCGTTTTTCTACTAAATCTCTACAGAGAACGGGGTTAAGATTAAGTTACAGATTGGCCGGAATGGGCTAGCTTCCTCGGCTTCTCGATCTCGACCCTATCGCCCTTCAACCCTCAAAAGCTCTTGACGCTCTCCGGCCCAAGCAGCGACCAAGCGGGAACAACAATGCCTCTCGATAACCTGCGCGGACTCTATCAGCAAGTCATTCTGGAGCGGTACAAAAAGCCCCGCAACTTCGGCAAAGTGGATCCGGTTCATCGCCACCAACGCGGCCACAACCCTTCCTGTGGCGACACCATCGACCTCACCTTGCAACTGGATCCGGATCAAGAGCGAATTGTCGATGTCAAGTTCGAGGGCGAAGGCTGCGCTATTGCCCTGGCCTCTGCCGATCTCATGGCTGACGCCGTGCGGGGGCGCACCATCCCCGAAGCGTTGCAGTTGGTGGATCACTTCCAAGCCATGATGCGCGGCGGCGCTGAGTTTCCGCGGGAGCAGCGGGCCTTGAACGCCATGAAGGGAGTTGCCCAATTTCCGGTGCGCATCAAGTGCGCCAACCTGGCCTGGCATGCCCTCAAACACGCGCTGGAATCGCCCGAACCC
>NZ_JANSJB010000006.1:36824-42601 GCF_047462355.1 Synechococcus sp. H55.9
TACTCCGAGGCCGACCTGGAAATGCTGGATCGCCTGACTTTGGCGTTGCTAAATCGGCAAATCGAAGTGGAAAAAAGTTTTGTAGCAAAAGCTGCCTGACCGCCAAAACGCATCAAGTTCCTCCAAAGCAACAGGGGATCCTCTGCGGATCCCCTTACCTGTCGATTGAGCTAGAGTCTCCTCAGCAAACGCCGAGGAGTTCTGGGCTGCAGCGGCCGGGTGTGAGGGCTAGACCGCGACGGTCTTCTTCACCTGAGCTGCCAAAGCGCCAGAAGCATACTTGGCTGCCATCTCATCCAAGGTAACCACCGGAACCTTGGTGCCATGGCCGGCACAGCCGAAGGCGATGTAGCGCTCAGCGCACACTTTTTGCATTTCCTTAATAGAAGGCTTGAGGAAAGAGCGGGGATCAAAGTCTTTCGGATTTTCGGCCAGGGCGCGGCGCACGGCAGCCGTGATGGCCAGGCGGTTGTCGGTGTCGATGTTGACTTTGCGCACCCCGTTTTGGATGCCCCGCTGAATTTCTTCCAGCGGCACGCCGTAGGTCTCGGGGATGGAGCCGCCGTACTGGTTGATGATGTCGATCAACTCCTTAGGCACCGAGGAGGAACCGTGCATCACCAGGTGGGTGTTGGGCAGGCGGCGGTGGATCTCGGCGATGCGCTCCATGTCGAGAATGTCGCCGGTGGGCTTGCGGGAGAACTTATAGGCGCCGTGGCTGGTGCCAATGGCTACAGCCAGCGCATCCACCTGAGTTCGCTCCACAAAGTCCACCGCTTGGTCGGGGTCGGTGAGCAGTTGGTCGTGGCTGAGGGCCCCTTCAGCACCGTGACCATCTTCTGCTTCGCCACGGCCTGTCTCCAGGGATCCCAGGCAGCCCAGTTCCCCTTCCACGCTCACCCCAATTGCGTGGGCCACTTTCACCACTTCGGAGGTAACGGCCACGTTGTACTCGTAGCTGGCCGGCGTTTTGGCATCTTCTTTGAGGGAGCCATCCATCATGACGCTGGTGAAGCCGTTGCGGATGGCAGAGTAGCAGGTGGCGGGGCTGTTGCCGTGGTCTTGGTGCATGGCGACGGGAATGTGGGGGTAGGTCTCCACCGCCGCCAGGATCAGGTGGCGCAAAAAGTGCTCGCCCGCATACTTGCGTGCCCCTCGAGAGGCTTGCAGGATGACCGGACTGTTGGTTTCATGGGCAGCTTGCATGATCGCTTGGATCTGCTCCATGTTGTTGACGTTGAAAGCCGGAATGCCGTAGCCGTGTTCGGCGGCATGATCCAGCAGCGTCCGCATTGCAACGAGAGCCATCGGTTACCTCCTGAGGTGCTGACCTAATGCGTATAAGGTTTGCTTACCGTTGATCTTAAGATACTTTTTACGTTTTGGCGGATAAGCCGCCGGCGATCTGCGTATCTTGCCGAGGGATCTTTGCAACCATTGGCCGTGAGGCTCGCGCTCAGACGCAACAGGCCCACCAACCTCTCCAGATACAGTAGGAAAGGGCCGGGAGGGCAGGACTTTTCCCATCGAGGAAGGCTCTGCCCCTGCCTGACCATGTGTTCATATCGTTTCTGCATTGGTTGTCCGGAGGAATGAGAAGGTGCATTGCAATCCGTGGCCGGTCTTGGGCGCCAACCGAGGGAAGGCTCTATCCTGTGGGGGTAAACAACTGCCCTTGTCTCAAGGGAGAGGACTCCGACCCGCTAAGGCGATTGGTTTGGCCATAGCCTGCTGGGCGGCAGCGGGTCTTCGCTTGGCCGCTTGGGGGATCCCTGGGCAATCTCCGGATCAGGTGGCCGCCTGGGTGAGGGAGAATCCCGTGCTGCGGCCCCGTCCGGGCGAAACCCTGAACATCAACCGCGTGGAGCCGGATGGATCCCGGTTTACCTTTTTGGCCTCGGTGGCTCCGCCAGGACGGATCATCAACCCGCTGGATCGGGAGACGATTCGCTCGGAGCGCATGACCTTCTTTCGCCCACAAGGGCTGACGGCGGAAGATCTCTTTCAGGCGATTCGCGAGGTCTATGGGCCAGAGATTGCCGCCGATTTGGATCGGGCGGTGGAGGTGATCCGCTACCCGTCCCCAGAGGCCCTGGCGAATACTCCCGGCTATACCCTGGCCTTGGCCATTCAAGGCGTGGTGCTGCGGGGAAACCAATTCGTCTATTGGCTGGAGCTGACGCAAAACCCCGATGGCCGCGTGCAGCAAGGCCAGGTGTGGGTGTTTCAAGAGGAATGGCTGCCCAAGGTAGAAGGGGAGTTGGCGGAGCGCTTCCCCCTGCAGGTGATGACCCGTTGAGAACAAAGAGCCTGGTGCTCCCAGTCCTGAAGAGAAGGAGCGCCTGTTCAGGGGCGGCGGGAGCTGTTGACATCCAAGGCCGGCCATTCCACCCGTTCCACCTGGGGCCGAAAGCCCAGCCAAGGAGTGGCCAAGCGGGCAAATCGCTCTGGATCCCCGCTCACGCAGAAACGGTAGGGTTCCTCCTGGGCGGCGGCCGAGGGGCGGCGCAAGCCCCATAAGCTCAGTTCGCGGGCCAGGGATCGCACCAGCGCCACGCCGGGATCCACCCGTTTGACGGCTGGGGGCAGCAGGGATTTCAAGAGGGGATCCAGCAGCGGGTAGTGGGTGCAGCCGTAGACGAGGGTATCGATCCCCTGTTGCAACAGGGGCTGCAGGTAGCGTTCGGCCGCTTGCCGCAGGGCGGGGCCGTCCAACTGGCCGGCTTCGATGAGGGGGACGAACTCCGGGCAGGCCTGCTCCCAGCACTGGACAGGTTGGGGAAAACGCCTGCGATCCAGGGCGCTGTACTCCTGAATGGCCCTGGAGTAGGCGCGGCTTTTAACGGTGGCCGCCGTGGCAATCACCCCAATGCGGGATCCCTGAGACAAGGCCGCCTGGGCGCCCGGCAGGATCAGCCCCAGAATGGGCAGGGCGAACTCCTGCCGCACGTGTTCTAGGGCCAAAGCTGAGCTGGTATTGCAGGCCATCACCACCAGCTTCACCGGCTGCGCCTGCATCCACGTCAGAATTTGCCGCACAAAGGTCAAGATCTCCTCTGGGGAGCGTTCCCCATAGGGCAGCCGCGCCGTATCGGCAAAGTAGAGGAGCCGTTCCTGGGGGAGGCGGCGGCGCAAGGCTCGCCAAACCGTCAGCCCGCCCAAGCCACTGTCAAACACCCCAATTGGCCAACCGGGATCCGGATCCCAACGCATGCTCCGTTCTCCTCAACACCTTGGCTAAGCTGCTGTATCCTACCCTGCCTCTGAGGCTGTCGGCATCGCTTTCTGGCCCTCTCCCTGGGATCGGCTGCAGGACCTTAGCGGCTGCGCAGAAAGGCCTCAATGCCCTCGGCAATGGCCCGCGCCAAAATAGCCTGGTATTCGGCAGTAGCCAATTTTCGCCCTTCGGTTGGGTTGGTTACATAGCCCAACTCCAGCAGCACGGAAGGCATACCCACGGGCGTTTCCCGCACCATGAAAAAGCGGGCCCGTCGCACCCCCCGGTCGGCAGCGCCGGTGGCCCTCACCAAGCTGCGGTGCAGGATGGTGGCCAGCTCGGCGCTATCGGGCCGCAGGTAGTAGGTCTCGATGCCGTGGATGCCGGAGCGATCCAGGGCGTTGGCATGGATGCTCACCAATAGGGTAGCGTTGGCCTGAACGGCCATATCCACCCGCGGCTGCAGCAGCACTTCCCGGTCGTCGGTGCGAGTCATCACCACTCCATAGCCCCGCTCTTGCAGCAGTTGTCGTACCTGGAGGGAAACGGAGAGGACGATGTCCTTCTCCTGGATCCCATCCACTCCGATGGCGCCGGGATCCCGTCCGCCGTGTCCCGGATCGACGGCGATGACCGTCCGGCCCTGGGGTGGAGGAGGGGAAGCTTGGGCAGACGGTTGCCGCTGAGGTGTTGGCGGCGGGGCGTTGAGAGGCCGCAGCTCCAAGGTAATGCGGCGGGATCCCTGGCCGGGGTGGGGCTCAAACACATTGAACTCTTCGGCAGGTTGCACCAGAATGCTGACCGTGCGGGCATCTTCTTGCACAAAGCGGATCCGCTCCACCGGCCCCCCAACCGGCAAGCCGGGATCTGGCAAAGACTGGGGCAGGCGAGCCGGCGCCACGTTGATGCGGTAGCCGCCGCTTTCCGGATCCCAGCCAGCCCGGTAAAACAGGAACCCATCGGCGCTGATGATGAGCTGATTGCCCTGCAGCTCCACCGAGCGCAAGGTAGCCAGCGGCCCTTGGGGATCGCCCTGGCTGACCTCAGGCAAAAGGCTGGCCTGGTCAGCGCCACCGGCGGGCTGGATCCAGATCCCGCCCTGCTGCGGGTCGTAGCGGGCTTCCCAATCGCCACTCGAAGGATCCACATCCAACACCACCCGAGCAATCGTGGGCTCAAACTGCCCGATGCGCAGCCGCAAAACCCCCAGACGGTTGACGATGTAGGCTCGTTGGGTGAGGGCGGGGCTGAGGGTGGTGTTGAGAAAATCCACCACCACCCGATCCGGATCGAGGATGCGCCGCACCGTGGTGGCGGGGCTGCCCTGGGTGCGGATGAAAAAACCCTCCGCCTGCGGGGATACCCCCAAGATCTGATGGTCGGCACGGGAGGGAGCGGGGCTGCGGGGAGGTGGCGTCCGCGAAGGAGGGGGCGCAGGATCGCGGGGGCCAGGGGGAAACAGCGGGGCGGCAGGCGAGGGTTGGCCGGCCTGGAGGAATTGAACAGCCCAGCGGGAGGGGCCGGCGGTGAGCAGTTGCAGTTGGTTGAGGCTGAGAGGCTGATCCGGCTGCAGATACAGCACAAAGCGGGTGATGGTCTCTGTGAGCTGGCTGATCTGCAGGGAGGCAACACGGCCTGGGAAAGTCTGGGTTTGGGGATCCCGTCCATAGCGGGTGTTGGGAAAATCCAGAACAACCCGCGGCGGATTCTGGAGCACAAACAGGAAAGGCCGCACCTCGCCCTGGGTGTTGACTTCCAGCCGTCCCTGCTGCGGATCGTAGTACCAACGGTCGATGTGAGATAGACCTGGAGCCGTGGTTGCCTGAGCCCGGACAGGTTGAGGGAGAAACACGCCTGCTCCGGTTAAGCTCAACAGCAGCATCGCCCCCCATATCTGCCTTGACCCTGGCTTGTCCAATTCGGGCATGACCCTCCATCCACTCCGCACACCTGCTGCCCTCAACTATACCAACCTCCCCCGGGAGCGGCCTGAGAGGGAGCGCAATTTCGCTCTTGCTGGCGGGGTTGGGGGATGATGGGTTCGCTCCTTATTTTTGATTTTTGGAGGTATCCTGGGATGCCCAGCCCACCGGATCCCCTCACCCTAGCGCGAGCTGGGGACAGCCAATCGATTGTGCGGGTTGTGCGGCTGGAGCTGCTGCGGCGACGCTGGCCCGGACGGGTGAACTTTGCCGATGAAACCCTGCACATCCACCTCACCGGATCCCTGCCCCAACAGCCATCTCTGCTCGTTGCCCAACTGTTTTTGATGGTGCAGCAACTGCGGATCCCGCGGCTGAAGCAAGTGGAAATTTGTGCTTACCGCGGCTCCCAATTGCTCTGGCAGCGCAGCCTCAAGTTGGGATCCCAGCAGCGTTGGGATCGCTTTTCTTTCGATAGCTGGGCGGTCAATATCTGGGCTTATCCGGTTGCATTTGCAGTGGCCCTGCTGGTAAACAACGTTGGCTTGTTGCAGGTGTTGCATTTGCCTTTACACATCTGGATTCACGAGTTTGGCCATGCCACCATTGCCTGGTGGAGCGGACATCCAGCTTTGCCC
>NZ_JANSJB010000006.1:42701-45014 GCF_047462355.1 Synechococcus sp. H55.9
ATCAGCTCAAAAGAGGATCCCTTTGTATACTTTGGGATCCTTTTTTTGCTGGCTTTGCTGTTCCGGTCAGCCCGCAAGGAACGGATCCGATGGCTGCAGGCGTTGGCTATTTTTCTGGCCTTGTTGCAGTTTTATATGACTTGGCTGCTGCCCAATCGTACCAAAGAGCTGCTGATTACCTTTGGCGGCGTTGGCGGTGAGTTTTATCTCAGCACCTTTTTAATAGCCAGCTTTTATCTTCGCTTGCCGGATCGTTGGCGATGGGATTTTTGGCGATTCATAGTGTTGGGAATTGCAGCCAGCAGCCTATGGAAAAGCTTTTGGCAGTGGCACACTATCCAATTGGGCCTGAACCAGATCCCTTGGGGAACTCTGTTTGGCGGGCAAGGAGATGCCAGTGGGGATATGAACCGCCTAAACTACGAGTTTGGCTGGAGTACCGATCGAATTATCCAAACCTACACTTTTTTGGGAAATTTGTGTGCCTTAGTCGTATTGAGCCTCTATGTCATATTCCTATTGCGGGCAAACGATGAGATTTGGCTCTACCTGCGAGCAAGGCTCATCCTTTGGATGAATGGTTTGGGACACTTCGGCTCAGGCAAATGTCCTTAACAGCTTTTTCCAGCGTTATCTACTCCAGCCAAGGGAGCTACATCCCTCACCCCCAGCCTCTCTCCCAGAGGGAGAGGGGAGATCGACATAACGAGCCGTTTCATGGCTCTTGGAAATGGCCAGAACTTGATCGGATCCAGAAGGTGTTTTCAGACCGGCGATGGTCTGTCGAGCATTCGCTCTATGCTGAGGGATAGATGCACAGCAGCGGTGCCTTGCAATGTCAACCCCTTTCCCTTGGCCCTACCGCACCCCAGGGATCCCGGATTCTGCCTTTGAACGCATTCCAGGGATCCCGATGAGCCCTCGCGAGGTGCGCGTGTTGGTGCTGAGCCAGTTGCGCCTGGGAGAGAACCACTGCTTGTGGGATATTGGCGCCGGAACGGGCACGATTGCCATTGAAGCGGCTGTTCTGTGCCCCAAGGCTCGCGTGATCGCCATCGAGCGAGACGCAGAGGTGGTCAGCTTGATCGAGAGCAATTGTGAGAAATTTGGCCTCACCAACGTGCAAGTGATTCAAGGTACTGCCCCCGATTGTTTGCAACACCTTTCTCCTGCACCGGATCGCATCTGCATTGAGGGAGGCCATCCCCTACGGGAGATCCTGGAAGCCTGCTGGAGCCATCTCAATCCCAACGGACGGATCGTGGCGACAACCAACTCTTTGGATGGGCTCTACGGCCTCTCCGCCGGTCTGGCTGCTGTGCGGGCTCATCATGTGGAGGTCATTCAATCGGCGGTGAACCGTCTGGAACACCGCGGTCGGACTCAAATGTTGCTGCCGCTGGATCCCACTTTTGTTTTAAGCGGAGAAAAAATGAGCTAAGTTTTATATAACCTGTTTACATTTTTTGGTAAATCTTTTCTCAAAGCGACAGACAAAATTAGATAGGTTCATCTCAGCTATCCTGAACCAGTAAGAAGGATGGGCCCATTCCAAACCTTAAGCTATGCCAATATTTCTCGAACTCAAACTCAAATCTGCTCTTATACCAGATTAAGAGAGCTGGGAAACCCCAATGGCTATGGACCAATTCCAACACCCCTTTCAGGAGTCACGGGAAGTCAAGCTGCGGCAACTGTTGATTCGAGAGCGCTGGCCGGAAATGCTGAAGGGCTGCCGGGCTTGCATCCATTGGGACGACTTCAAGCGACCGGAATGCTGTGGTGACTGCGGCATTGGGGATCGGCGCAGACAAGAGATAGCCAGAGAGAGCCCGCCCAGCAAATCCTCAGGAACTTAGGGATCCCAGCCGCTGTTGTGGCTTGTAGTAACGAGCGCCTCTCCCAGGATAGCTATGTCGTGGATCCCTAGAAAGACCCTCTTGGCCCACCTCTCAGAAGCCCATCCCAGGCCACCTCAACAGCAGCACCGGGATCTCTGTAAAGCTTTATACCCAAAATTCAGCGACAGGGTCGGAGACAACCCTCAAACCCTGATTTTTCCGCTGACCTGGTCAATCTTTTGCTGGATCTCGGCGGTCGCTTCCCTGCGGGGAAGTGGAATTCATGGAAAGAACTAGGGCCGCCAGGGAAACTGGCGAAAGTTGGGAGGGCGCTTCTCCAAGAAGGCGCGTTTGCCCTCGGCAGCTTCCTCGGTCATGTAATACAGCAGCGTCGCGTCCCCGGCCAGCTCCTGCAGCCCCATCTGGCCGTCGCAATCGGCGTTGAAAGCTGCTTTGAGGCAGCGGATGGCCA
>NZ_JANSJB010000006.1:45114-49322 GCF_047462355.1 Synechococcus sp. H55.9
TGGCCAAAGATGGCGTTGTCGGCGGCAATGGTTAGATCGCAGACGAGATGCAAAACATGGCCCCCGCCAATGGCGTAGCCGGCCACCAGCGCAATCACCACTTTGGGCAAGGAGCGGATGATGCGCTGCAGATCCAGGACATTAAGACGCGGGATCCCGGCCTCGTCCAGGTAGCCGGCCTCCCCCCGCACGCTCTGATCCCCGCCGGCACAAAAGGCATATTTTCCATCCGTATGCGGCCCGGCGCCCGTCAGGAGCACGACTCCAATATTGGGATCCTCCCGCGCATCCAGAAAGGCGTCGATCATCTCGGCAACCGTCTTGGGGCGGAAGGCATTGCGTTTGTGGGGCCGGTTGAGGGTGATCTTGGCGATGCCGTCGGTTTTTTCGTAGAGGATGTCTTCGTAGAGCTTGGCCGTCTGCCACATGGTGTCTTGGGGGTTCCTTTTCTTTGCCAATCCCTGCCCATTATCCGCGCTAACCGTCTGCCTGAACGAGGGATCCCAACAGCCCTTCCAGGGTGTACTCCTGCGCCTCAACATCCACCCGCCCCAAGATCTGCTTGCAGGTTGCTGCCGTTTTGGGGCCGATGGCCGCAATCTGCACGGGCGGATCCCAGACTTCAGGGCCTAGCCCCGCCTGGCGCAGGAGATGGGCAAAATGCTGCACGGTTTTGGAGCTGGCGAAGGTGAGGATATCCACCTGGCGCTCTTTGAGGGCCTCGAGCACTTGGGGATCCGCTGCTGCCGGACAGGCCGACTGGTAGGCCGCCACCTCCACCACCTCGGCTCCGCGTTGCCGCAGCCCCTGCACCAGCTCCTCCCGTCCTCCGGATTCGACGCGGGGAAAGAGGATGCGCTGTCCCTGCACTGGCTCCGGCCAAATGGGCAGCAGGGCCTCGGCCACAAACTCAGAGGGCAGCAAATCTGGGCGGATGCCGTACTGGGCCAGTACCGCCGCCGTTTTGGATCCCACCACTGCCACCCGCACAGGGTGGAGCGCCCGGCTGTCTCGCCCCTGCTGCTGCAACCGCTCGAAAAAAGCCTGCACGCCGTTGGCCGAAGTCAGCAGCAGCCAATCGAATTTCTCCAGGTCGGCAATGGCTGCGTCCAAGGGATCCCAGCTTGTAGGCGGCTGGATGACCAGGGCGGGCATTTCCAGCACCCGCGCCCCCTGAGCCTGCAGCAGCTCGCGCCAAGCCGGCGACTGCCCCTCGGAACGGGTGACCAGCACCGTTTTGCCTGCCAAAGGAGCCGGTGGCGGTAACGGTGGGATCCCTGGCAAAAACTCCTGCCGCAGCCGCACCACCTCGCCCACCACCAGCAGGCCAGGCAGCTTTTCTGGCTCCAACCCTTCCCCCTGTTGCAGCTCTGCCAGGGTGCCCACCCAAACCTGCTGCTCCGCCTGCCCCGCCCCCCAGATCACGGCTACGGCTCGCTCCGGCGGGATCCCGGCTGCCACCAACTGGGCCGCAATCTGCTGCCGCTGCCGGGATCCCATCAAGATCACCAACGTATCCAACTGGGCCAGAGCGCCCCAGGGCAGGGGCTCCAGCTCATGGGCGGTCAGCACGGCAAAGGCGCGGCTCAAGTGCTTATCGGTCAGAGGGATCCCTGCCCACAAAGGGCCGGCCAGGGCCGACGACAAGCCTGGCCAGATCTCAAACGGGCAGCCCGCCTCCCGCAGGGCCTGTACCTCCTCGCGGGCACGGCCAAAGATCAAGGGATCCCCCGCCTTGAGGTGAACCACCTGCTTCCCTTCCCGGCAGCGCTGGATGAGCCAGCGGATGCCCTCCTGCAAGCTCGCTGCTTCGGAACGTCGCCACGCCTGCGCCTGGGGGGGCAACTCCGCCAACAAGCGCTCGTCCACCAGCTCATCCACCCAAACGGCCTCAGCCCGCCGCAAGATCTCCAGCGCCCCTTGCGTCAGGCCGTCCCGCCCACCCAGCCCCGCCCCCACCAGATACACCTTGCCCATGCCGCACCCCTTCTCTTGCCCTCTACCTGTTGATCCTGCCGCAAAAGCGGGATCCCGCTCCCTTTGCAACTGTAGTCATTTCAAATAGCAACGAAGCGTTTCTCTACGTCGTCATTGACGTCGTTATTGCTCCGCAACGCTGTCGCGAACGCGCCGCTCTAACTCCCCTCTCCCTCTGGGAGAGGGGCCGGGGGTGAGGGATGGGAGAGGGGCCGGGGGTGAGGGATGGGAGAGGAGAGATACCGACATCCGGCTAGGGGCTATTTGGGCCAAGCTGAGGCAAAAACCACCTGCTTGCGAGATACTGAAAGCGTTGCAGTCTGAGGATCCCTGCCCATGGCTAGTGTGACCGCAGAGCTCTGGCCCCGACGGCGCTTTCTAGCCAGTGGAGCTGCTCTAGTGACAGCAGCAGCGGGATCCCGCCGCTCCAGATCCCGGCCCCTGCGCCTGGTGACCAACTGGTATGCTCAGGCGGAGCATGGCGGCTTCTACCAGGCCCTGGCCCTGGGTATCTACGCCGACTACGGCCTGCAGGTGGAAATCCGCATGGGGGGAACGGCGGTCAACGTGCTGCAACTGCTGGCTGGAGGAGCAGCGGACTTTGTCCTCGGCGGCAGCCCCGACGCCCTGGCGGCCTTGCAATCAGGGATCCCCGTGCTCACCGTGGCCGCCTTTTTCCAGAAGGATCCCCAGTGTCTTTTGGTCCATCCGGGCGTGGGCATCGAGCGCCTGGAAGACTTGCGGGGCAAGCCCATCTGGGTCTCTCCGGGAGCCAACCTCACCTACTGGCCTTTCTTGCGGGCCAAGTTCGGCTTCAGCGACGAGCAAAAGCGCCCCTACAACCTCAGCCTCGCCCCCTTCCTGCTGGACAAATCCTCTGCCCAGCAGGGCTATGTCACCTCCGAGCCCTTCCGCGTGCGCCAGGAGGGCGGCTTTGATCCTGTTGTCTTCCTGCTGGCCGACTACGGCTATTCCCCTTATGCCACCACGCTGGAGACCACCCGCCCCTTTGCCGAACAGCACCCGGAGGAGGTGCGAAAATTTGTGGCCGCCTCCATCGCGGGCTGGCAAAGCTACCTGGAGGATCCCCGCCCCGGCAACCGCCTCATCCGCCAAGACAACCCCAACATGAGCGAGGCCCTTCTGGCCTACGCCCACCAAGCCCTAAAAGACTACGGCCTCCTCACCGGCGGCGACGCGGCCACCCTGGGGATCGGTGCCATGACCCACCAGCGCTGGCAGACCTATGTTCAGGAAATGGTGGCCCTGGGAATTGTCGAAGCTGGCCTGAATGCCCGCCAAGCCTACAGCCTCGACTTTCTTCCCGCTCCCGCCGCCTGAGTTACATCACCGCCAAGCTCTGCAGCCGCGGGGATCCCTGCATCGCCAGCTCATGGCGCCGGTGCATCTGCTCCGTCAGCAGGTAGGCCAGAGGCGGGCAGCCGCTCAGCCGCTGCCGCGGGTGGGGCAGTTGGTCGTTGCCGAAGGTGTGGCGGTACTCCTCCGAGTCGATAAAGGCATTGACCATGGCTTGAAAGCCCTGGTGGAGCAAGATGTCGTGGTAGGCGGCCACCTCCTCCTTGCTGGCCGGGGCCCGCCCCAAAAAGTGCTTAAAACCCTGCTCCACGCAGCGGGTGTTGCAGCCGGCACTGAAAAAGAGCTGCCGGTAGAGCCGGGATCCCCCAATTTGGCGAACCAACCGCTTGATCCCAATCCGACCCCGCAGAAAGTCCTGCTCGATTTTTTCCAGCTCTCCCGCCTTCTCGTGCTGGTAGGGCTGGCGTTCCAAAAGCTGTTGGTAGGCAGCCCGCAACAGGTTTTGCAACGTTTGCGGATCCCGCTGGCGTAGTTCCATAGCGATAGCTCCCAAGCAACGCGACCGACAAAAAGCGAACAAAAACCGATTAGACAAGAGGTCAACTTAAAGAAACAATGAAGATAGGGTTGCTCGATACACTTTTACAGTCGGCATTAACCAGATCCGAAAATTGTCAATGCCAACCCAAAATCCAATCGAGCAAAAGCCCTACTCAAGATTTATCTTGTCGATAAGTTGAACTGGGGAAGCTTGCGATAAATGTTTACAAGAAGGCCCCCAGTTTTTTCGAGTTTATGTGATTCTACTTTCCAGCTTTCTACATGGAGAAAATTTCCGTATTTATTCGTAGTTAAAGATTATGACATTTTGATTCTCTCAGCCTGGCCAAAATCCAGAATACGAGTAGGAACTG
>NZ_JANSJB010000006.1:49422-52539 GCF_047462355.1 Synechococcus sp. H55.9
GTATTTATTCGTAGTTAAAGATTATGACATTTTGATTCTCTCAGCCTGGCCAAAATCCAGAATACGAGTAGGAACTGATTTTTCGCTTGCATTGCTTTTGCGGCAGGGCGTATCTGCCGGCAGAGTTTTTGTCTGCCTTGAAGTTGGGGATCCCACCTATGGTGAAACAAATCCGGCTAGATCCTCTATCCCGTGTCTCGGAGGTGGATACCTACAGCAATCTGCTGTCGGCCATTTTGTCGGAGGAGCTCCATGTCTCCAAGGAATGTAACGGCCGCGGCCTCTGCGCCACCTGTCATGTCTACGTCAAGGAGGGCATGGAGAGCCTCACCCCCATCACCCCCCGCGAGGCCAAAACCCTGGAGACGATCACCAGCGCCCGCAGCAATTCCCGCTTGGCCTGTCAGGCACGGGTGGTGGCCGATGGGGTGGTGGTGGAGCTGCCGCCGGGGATGTACGTGAACTCGCTGAAGGATATCGAGGTGCTCATCGGTCGGCGGGCCGAACAAGACTTGCTGCACCCCCGAACAGGGCGCGTTTTGGTGGAGGAGGGCAAGATCATCACCCGTTCCACGATCAAGCAACTGGAAAACGAAGACTTCCGCATCATCGGCAGCACCCTTGCCCAGACCCGCGAGGCCTAAGGGATCCCAACACTCTGCTTGGGTTCCTGCTGTAGTAGATCACGGCTCAGTTTTGTTGAGGAGAAAGCCATGGCCAGCGTTACCACTCGACCGGATCCCCGTCCCGCAGTCACCATGCCGGTGGGCCGCGACAAGCACGCCCACTACAGCTACCGCGATTTCTTCCGCTTTAACCGAGAGCAAGGCACGATCATCGACTGGAACAACACCCAAAACCTGCTGCTCAGCGAAGACTTCATTGTCGGCCTGCAGGCGGGCCTAGAGCGGGAAGTGGGCGATGCCTCTGCGGCGGTGATGTACACCATCGGCAGAGACTGGGGCAGCCGCGATGCCCAGCATTTTTCCCAGTGGTATGAGCGGGAGTACGGAGTTGGGGTCAAGCAGTCCAACCTTCTGTTTTTGCTGGAGACCTGGTGGTGGCCTTTTACGGCGCAAGGGTGGGGCAAGTGGGAGGTGGAAACCGAGTCCAAACAAAAAGGGTTCCTATTCATCAACCTGTTTGACTCGCTGGTGGCCCGCACCTTGGGCGATGTGGGCAAGCCGGTTTGTCACCTCTATGCCGGGCTATTTGCCGGATTTTTCTCTGCTATGACTTCCCGCGAGCTGGCCTGCATCGAAATCCAGTGCTACGCCATGGGGGAGACCTATTGCAAGTTTTTGCTGGGCGGGCAAGAGCGCATCGATGCCGCCAATTTCTGGGTGAGCGAAGGGGCCAGCGCCCGCGAAATCGAGCAGCGTTTGCACCAACTGTGAGGTCTGCCTGTGGCTTTTGCAATCCTTCCCTTGCCACTTTGGAGAAACGCCCATGGTCACCCTCAACCTAGACACCGATCTGGACTTAACCCAGCCGCTGGCGGTGTTTTTACAGGGGTTGAACTGGGATAACCGGCCCTTGGCCAAAGCTCCCTTCGCTCCAGAATCGCTGTCGGACTCCCCCCTGTTCTTGGCCCAGTCGGTAGGGCAGTTTTTTGCCGGCTGCAATTGGTCGGGCGTCCGCCCGCGCCCTGAGCCACCGCCGGAGCTGCCGCCAGAGGATCCCTTTACGCTTGAGGATTTTGCCGCTTTGTTTGGTGGAGCCTTGCTCTAGCCCTGCTTTGCCCCAACTTGGGTTTTGCTTCCTCGAGCCGCTCGATCTTTTGACTCGTTTTGAGACTGGTTTTGAATCGGGTTTTTTAAGGAGACCTCACCCATGAATGACCTTTACCCTTGGCCGGAGCGCATTGCCGATCGAGAAGGGGATTACCTGACGCCCGACGATCTGCAGGATCTCATCCGCTACGCTCTCTCCTTTCAAGAGCGGCTGCATCTCTACCAGGTTTTGCAACAGCAGGAGATGGCATGGATCGAGAAGGTTCTGCAACAGCACGGGTACAGCGGTGAGGCAGAATCCTCTCTCACCCCCACTCAGCGCCTCTTGGCCCGGCAACTGGCCTTCTGCTTGCGCTCCCTGGGCCTGAGCTTGTTGTTGGGGGATCCCTTGCCCCTGCAGCAATGGAGGTGTGGGGCGATGGAATGGTATCTGGGTTTGCCGGAAGCGCTCCAGCAGTTGCAGGCGGTGGTGCAGGGATCCCTGCCGGCGGAGCAGCAGGGTTTGCTTGCCCCCTACTGGCAAGCGCTACAGGCTGTCTGCACCCCTTCCCCAGAGCGGCTTGAGCCAGAATTTGCTCCTCAAACCGAGACTGCAGCTCCGTCGGAAGAAGCGCTCACCCTGATGCAAATGTTCGTCTAAACCAAGGGGGCTTCCTATGAATTCAATGGTCGCCGAGCTGATGCAACAAAGTGAGGGCCGCTATCTGCGCCCGGACGAGTTGAAAACCCTACACGCCTATGTGGAAGGGATCCCCAAACGAGTCCGCCTCTATCAAGTCCTGCAGGCCAAAGAGCAAGAGCTGCTGGAGCGGGTGATGGAGAAGTTCCAGCCGATGATGCCGAATTTGCCCCGCCAACATGGGCACCTGGCCTGGGAGCGTTGCCGCCGCGATCTCCTCATGGTGTGGCGCTACTGCTGCCTGGCCATGCTGCTCAACGATGAGGATTACCTGCGGGATAAGTTGCTCTACTGGCTGGAGACGATCCTGAAGTCCTTCAAGATGCGTGACCAGTGCCAGCCTGCCTATAAGTTGATGCTCGACTCCCTCAGCGCTGTCTTCGGCCCCGAAGAGAGCGAGGCCATCCGCCCCTACGTGCTCTTGGCCAAGTCGATGCTGGTCAACTGAAGTCAATGGGCTCTCGATCCATCCACCAATTACTGTATACAGCCCACTCCCTACTCATCCATTCCTTGCCCCTATGGCCAGATGAAGACACTCCCTACTATCCCAGTGCTCCGTGCTGCTTGCCCAAGCGCTCCGCGCCGCTCACGCGACCACCCCCAGCCCCTCTCCCCAGGGGAGCTCGCCCAAGCGCTCCGCGCCGCTCACGCGACCACCCCCAGCCCCTCTCCCCAGGGGAGCTCGCCCAAGCGCTCCGCGCC
>NZ_JANSJB010000007.1:0-17844 GCF_047462355.1 Synechococcus sp. H55.9
CGCACGCTGAGACCTCTGTACAAACAAGTCTGTGAAGCGTGAAGCCCATACTCTATCTAAGTTGCGTTTACTCAACGAAGATGAGTGTCGGGAGTCGTTCACACGCCTCCCTTCTCCTAAAGGGTGGAGGCTTCCGGTTGGTGATCCCCAATCCTGTTGGATCTCGTTTTCGATCCATCTCCATGCCCGACTTTTCTGCGTCCGCTTCCCCCAACAAGGTCGAGCTGCCGCTTGGCGCCGGCGACAGAAAGCCTGATCCGGATCTGCTCACCGCTGCCTACGATTACACCCTTCCTCCCGACCGGATCGCGCAAACGCCGGCGGAGCCCAGGGATCAGGCGCGAATGCTGGTGGTGTACCCGGATCGGCACGAGCATCGCCGCTTCTGCGACCTGCCCGATTACCTGCGGCAGGGGGATCTGCTGGTTCTCAACGATACCAAGGTGATCCCGGCCCGCCTGTTCGGGGCTAAGGAGCCCTCCGGGGCGCGGGTCGAAGTGTTGCTGCTGGAGCCTCAGTTGGAAGGGATCCCGACCGTTGCGCAGCCTCTGCCTGACCGGGTGGGGTGGCGGGTTTTGGTCAGGCCGGGCAAACGGGTCAAGGTGGGGGATCGGATTCGTTTTTGGAGCAAGGAAGGATCCCCCGCTGGGCTGAGGGCCACCGTTTTGGCTTTGGATCCTGAGACCGGCGGGCGAGTTGTGCAGTTTGAGTGGGAGGGGGCGCGGCCTTTTGAGGCAATCCTGGAGCAGGTGGGCCGGATCCCGCTTCCTCCTTACATCAGAGCTGCGGGCTCAGCCCAGGTTCGCCCAGGAGATTACCAAACCCTCTGGGCCAAACATCCCGGCTCGGTGGCCGCCCCCACAGCAGGTCTACATTTTACCCAGGAGCTGCTGCAGAGGTTGGCCCAGAAAGGGATCCAAATCGCCTACATCACCCTGAACATCGGCCTGGGTACCTTCCGCCCGGTAGAAGCGGAGCGGGTGACCGAGCATCGCTTGCACAGCGAGTGGCTCAAGGTGTCGGCAGAGACGGTGGCCGCCATCCAAGAAACCCAGGCCCGAGGGGGGCGGATCATCGCGGTGGGAACCACCGTGGTGCGCTCTTTGGAAACGGCAGCAGCCTCTGGCGCTCTGCAGCCCTGGCAGGGGAAGAGCGATCTGTTCATCTACCCCGGCTACTCCTGGCGGGTGGTTCAGGGCCTGATCACCAATTTTCATCTGCCCCGCTCCAGCCTGATGATGCTGGTGGCTGCGCTGATCGGGCGGCAAAGGCTGCTGGATCTCTACCAAGAGGCCATCGACCAGGGATATCGCTTTTATTCCTTTGGGGATGGCATGCTGATCTTGCCTGCGGGGGATCCCTGAGAGCTTTTGCAGGAACTGGCCCCGCCAGCCGGGGTTGAAGGACGGTCTTGCCTGCCGGCAAACCAGTTCTGGATGCGATCCCACTCCACCTGGTGATAGCCATCTGCCGCCCAATTGGCCCGCCGCTGCAACAGGTGCAGAGGAAAGAAGGTGGCCAAAGCCAGCACCGGGATCCCTGCCGAACGGGCTGACTGGATGCCGGGATAGGTGGCCTCAATGCTCAAACACGCCTGAGCAGACAGCTCCATCCGCTGCAAAAGCAAACGGTGGCGCTGCCCTGGGGCCTCATCCCCTGTCACGCGGTAGGAGCCGGCCAGCCGAGTCAGGGCCGGGCAACGCGACTGGAAACGCTCCAGAAAAGCACTGAGCTCGGCTGTCGATTGGCCACACAGCAGGCCGACCTTCAGTTGCAGCCGCTCCAGTGTCTCCAGGGTTTCCGCCAAGCCGGGAATGAGAGACCATTCCGTGTGCCCCTCTAAAGCTTGTCGGTAGTACAGGGCCTTGCGTTTTAGCAGCTCTTCCAGTTGTTTGGGGTTGAGCACCCGCCCCTGCTCTCCCCACAAAGCCGGCAGTCGCTCGCGATCCGGTCGGCCCAGGTAGTGCAGCCGGTAAAGCTCCCGCTGGGATCCCGACTGGGGCCAGCGTTGCGTAGCAACAACAGTCCAGGGGCGCAGGTTCTCTTCCACCAGCAGTTGGTTGATGGCCTGCAGGTGCAGACCCTCGTCATCGGCCACCACCCCACTCCAGTTCAGGATCACCCCTTGCAGCGCCATACAGGCCCCATCACCTTCTGCCCACAACCGCAGCTCGGCTGCCGGATCTCCACTCCATCAAAACTCGTTGACCTACTCCCCCATGGCGGCGCTGCAGCGTTTGCGGCTTGTCTATCCGTTTTGAACGCGACGCTCAAACTCCTCGCGGGTAGTGTCCACCAATTGCACCGCCTCTGGATAAAGCTCAGGATGGCTTTGCTTCAGCCAACTGAGCACCCGCGCCAGTTGGGCTGCACAGAGATCCAAATCGGCTTGAAAAATAACCGCCGCCGCCATGTGCTGAGCATATTCGGGCGGGTGGCCTTGCTGCGCCAGCTCTGCCGTCAAAGCGGCCAAGGCCTGCTGACGAACCGACGGCGACACACTTTCGGGAGAAGACATAGACCGAGCTCTTCAATCGGGAGAGTAGCGGCGCAAGGCTAGAGTGACGTTGTGCCCGCCAAATCCGAAGGCATTGACCAAAGCAGACTCGATGGCCATCGGCCGCCCCTTGTGGGGCACAAAATCCAGCCCCGCGCACTCTGGATCGGGGTTGTCCAAGTTGAGGGTGGGGGGAACCCAGCCGTGGTGGATGGCCAGAGCTGTGGCTACTGTGGCAATGCCACCTGCTCCCCCCAACAGGTGGCCGGTCATGGATTTGGTGGCGCTGATGGCCAAGCGGGGGGCATGCTCCCCGAAGACCGACTGGATGGCCTGGACTTCAGCGATATCCCCCACAGGGGTGCTGGTGGCGTGGGCGTTGATGTATTGAACTTGTTGAGGCTGGATCCCGGCGTCCTTGAGGGCCAACCGCATCGCCCGGGCTGCCCCCTCGCCGCCGGGGGCGGGGTTGGTCATGTGATGGGCATCGCACGTGAGACCGTAGCCCACTATCTCGGCGTAGATCTTGGCACCGCGGGCGCGGGCGTGCTCCAATTCTTCCAGCAACAGGATCCCGGCCCCCTCTCCCATGACAAAACCATCCCGATCCCGGTCAAAGGGCCGGCAGGCTTGTTCGGGGGCGTCGTTGCGGGTGGAAAGGGCCTTCATGGCGCTAAATCCCGCCATCGACAAAGGGGTGACCGCTGCTTCCGTGCCGCCCGTAATCGCCACCTGCACTTCTCCCCTTTGGATAAGCCGAAAGGCATCGCCAATGGCATTGGAGCCGGAAGCACAGGCCGTAACCGTACAGGAATTGGGGCCTTTGGCGCCAAAGTGAATGGCCACGTGTCCCGCGGCCATGTTGGCAATCATCATCGGTACCATGAACGGGCTGCAGCGATCCGGCCCCTTGTGCAAGTAGATAGTCTGCTGCTCCTCCAAAACCCGGATGCCGCCGATGCCGGTACCCAAAATCACTCCCACCTGCTCGGCGTTGAGATCGGTGATGCGAAACTGGGCGTCCTCCAGCGCCTGTTGGGTGGCGGCCAAGGCCAGATGGACAAAGCGGTCGGTACGCTTGGCATCCTTGCGCTCCAAATAGTCGAGGGGATCAAATCCCTTCACCTCCCCGGCAATACGGCACTCGTGGCGGGAGGCATCGAAATGGGTGATCGGACCAATGCCGGAGCGCCCTGCCAGCAAGCTCTGCCAAAATTCGGCAGGGGAGTTGCCGATGGGGGTAACGGCGCCCAGCCCCGTAATCACAACGCGGCGGGTCGGCCTGAGAGCAGTGGCGGGATCCAGGGTAGCCATCGTCTGGTATCAGCCCAGAGGTATGGGGGCAGGTTAGGCAGCTTTCTTCGAGAGAATGTAGTTAACAGCATCTTGCACCGTAGCAATCCCTTCCGCATCTTCATCGGGGATCTCTAGGTCGAACTCCTCTTCAAAAGCCATGACCAGCTCCACCGTGTCGAGGCTGTCGGCTCCCAGGTCGTTCTGGAAATTGGCTTCCGGAGTCACTTTGTCGTCCTCTACGCCCAGTTGATCGGACACGATCTTGCGAACACGGCTGTAAACTTCGTCTGCGCTCATGCTTGGAATCCCAACTCTCGATTCAGCGTGTCTTGGCCAGGCCAACCGGCGGCCAATGAAGCAACCCTCATTGTATCGAACAACGGATCCCCTTGCTGCTGCAACCAGGGGATGTGGGGGTTGGGCCACGGCCTTTTCGGCGGTGAGAAGGAGAGGTTAGGATAGTTTACTGCATCTCTACAACTGGATTGTCAAGGAGACCTCGCTTCCATGCCCCGCGCTTACGAAACGATGCTGATTGTGCGTCCCGATGTGTCGGATGAACCCCTCGAACAACTGCTCAGCAGCCAGGAGGCGCTCCTGCGAGAGAACGGGGTGACCCAGGTGGAGATTACCAATAGGGGCAAGCGCCGCTTTGCCGGCTTTGAGATGAAAAAGTTCAAGGAGGGCCTGTACATCCAATTCAACTATGCGGCTGAACCGAGCGCGGTGGCCGCCTGGGAGAAAAATCTGCGCATCAACGAGAGCGTGCTGCGCTACATGACCCTCCGCGTCGGCTAGGTTTGACGGGATCCCCATCTGCGGGCATGATGGAAATGCTGGGATCTGCCCTTCGACCCCTGAATGGCCCTGTCATGAACTCGATTGTATTGATGGGCGAGGTTCTGTCCGAGCCGGAGCTACGCTACACTCCCGATAACTTGGCTGTTACGTCCTTGGTGATCGGCTTTCCCAGCCTGCGCCCGGATGAGCCACCCTATCGGGTGCGCGTTTCTTCTTTTGGGGAACTGGCCAAAAGGGTGGTGGACACTTGCCACGTGGGGGATCAGGTCACGGTGGAGGGCCAACTGCATATGAATGTGGTGGAGCGGGATGGGCGTAAGGAAAAGCTGGCCGAGATCACCGCGCGTCGCGTCCACCAACTGGGATCCGCCCAGGTTCTCTCTCTGACGGGGATGGGTGAGTTTGCAACGGTGGACTCCTCGGAAGGAGAGGGGGCTTCCCCACCGGAGCCGGACGATATCCCGTTCTAGCAGCGCCGGGGATCCCCCATGTTTGCGGAACTTGGCGCCGGATCCCCGCAAGTTATCGGCTACTCGCTGCAGGGGCGCCCCATTTACCTTTGCCGGCTCACCCAGGGGATCCGCTCCTTGCTGCTGGTCGGGGGAGTACACGGGGATGAGGTAGAAGGCTATGCCCTGATCGAGCGCTATGTGGCCTCTGGGAAATGGAGATCCTTGGAGGGCAGGGCAGCGCTTTGGGCGATCCCACGCCTGAACCCGGATGGCTGTGCCCTGGGGCAACGGCTCAACGCCAACGGCGTGGATCTCAACCGCAATCTGCCCACGCAAGATTGGATCCCGGCCTCTTTGGAAGCTCGCTATCCGCCGGGGCCAGCCCCAGGCTCCGAGCCCGAGACACAGGCGTTGTTGGCGAGTTTGGCCCAGATTCGGCCTCAGTTTATCCTCTCTGCCCACTCCTGCCAAAGCAATCCCTGCGTGAACTACAACGGCCCTGCCCTTGAGCTGGCCCAGGTGATGGCTGCTCACAATGGCCTGCCGGTAACCGACGACATTGGCTATCCCACCCCCGGCTCTTTGGGCACCTGGGCAGGGCAGGAACGGCGGATCCCCACCCTGACGCTGGAACTCCTGCGGGGCACTCCCCTCGACCAAGTCTGGCAGGAGCAAGCCGAGGCGCTGCAGGCGGTGCTGGAGTGGGCGGTTCAGGACGATGCGTTCTGACCTGTGTCAAGATCTCTGAACTTTCATTGCCAATCCGACAAGTCATCCGAGATGCCCGCGGTTTTCTCGCCCAGATCTTCTACAACACAGATAGATGGAGGTAAAGAAAAGAGGAACTTGGAGTCGAAACCGAAGTCAAGCCTTGTCTTTTGCCCATCTGTTGGCCATTTGGAGGAAGTCGGTATGTTCAGCAGGATTTTGGTGGCGGTGGATCGGTCGGAGCTGAGCCAGGGAGTGTTTCAAAAGGCCGTCCAACTGGCCAAGGCCATGCAGGCCGAGATGATGCTCCTCCATGTTTTGTCTCAGGAAGAGCCCGGTGCGCCGGAGCCGCCGATGATCCTAGGCGTAGATTACAGCTCCACCATCAGCGCCGAGCTGTGGCAGTCTTATCGAGAGCAGTGCGCCATCTTCGAGCAAAACCAGATCGACTATCTGCGCTCGCTGGTGGAGAAAGCCGCTGAGCAGGGAGTTCGCGCCGAGTACAGCCTCAACTACGGCAACCCCGGTCGGGTCATCTGCGATCTGGCCCGCTCTTGGCCGGCGGACTTGATTGTGGTAGGCCGCCGCGGCCATTCTGGCCTGAGCGAGCTGTTTTTGGGCAGCGTCAGCAACTACGTGCTCCACCGCGCCCCCTGCTCGGTGTTGACGATCCAGGGCGAGTCTCTCAAAAAAGCAGCGCCAGCCAAAGAAGAGACAACCACCGCCTCTGCCGGCTGAGATAAGGCCCGCCGGCCACCGCCTTCCTAGGAGCCCGCAGAGGATTCTGCCCCACTCTCCAGCAAGCGATTCACTTCGGTTTCCACGCTGTTGAAGGTGCTGAGGTCGATGACGGCAATGTCCGGCTGATAGCTGCTTCGTACGTAGGCGCGCAGACCGGCAGACGTCAAGCTCAACGTCAAGGGATCCCGACCGTCCTCGGTTTTGGGCTCAAAGGTCAGCTTCAGATCCGGCTCGGCCAGGGCTTTTTGGGCGTCGGGATCCGTCTCCGGCACGAACTCCTTGGCGCGGGCGGCGTTGAGGCTGGAGAAGAGAGAGCTGAGGTTGACCGGCTGGCCCGGTCGCTCTGGATTGTCCCAGCGCAGCTCCAGGGATCCCTTCTCCTGCGGCAGAGGGTTGAGGGTGAGCTGCTCCCCTTGAGACTCCAGGATGACTTGGCCCACCTGGTTGGGGTTGAGGCGGGCAAGGCGGTGATCCCGCAGCTCCTCGAAGTCGGAGCGGAGAATGTCGGCGGTGCTGGTGAGCAGGGCGGCCACCGCCGGGTGCTCCGAGGTGATGACATAGACTTGACCATCTTTTTCCGATCCCAAGGCCACCCTCAGGGTTTTGCCGTCCTTGAGCTCAACGGTTAGCTGAGCAGAAGGCTTCTCCAGACCATAAGGAGCCAGCTCCGCCTTGGTTTCAGCCGGGAACTCCACCGCCTGCAGGCGAGACAACGTATTGAGCAGACGGTCGACGTTGAGGTCATCAGCAGGCAGCGCCCTGGGCTCGACGATCTGCCAAGTATCTTCTTGCCGCTGCAAACGAACAACCTCTGGATCGGCCTCAGCCAACTGCACCTGCAGAGACTTCACTGCCGCCGTCTCGAAGCGCAGCAGAGTTTTGTCCCGCAAAGCCAAAAGGGAAGGCAGCAGGGATCCCTTCTGGGCGCTGGCCAAGAGCACCACCTCTCCCCCTGCTGGCCGGGCGTAGAAGCCGGAACTGTCGAAGTTGTCGTTGCCGATGTCCAGGCGGTAGGGATCCCCTTCTTGGGGGAAGAGGGCGATCTGGTGGCGCGGCTGATCAAGACCAAAAGCGGCCAGGTCGGTGGCCCCTTCCAGCGTGATTTGAGGCGTGAGGCGGGAGAAGGTGTTAAGAAGTTGCTCCACCGGGAAGTCCAGCGCCGCCGACTGGATGGGACGGATAATGCGCCAACGGGATCCCTCTTGAGGGGCGCGCTCCAAAAGGATCTCCTCCGGTTCCCCCTCTTGGCGGAGCTCAATGCGGGCAATGGTGTCGGGGGCAAAGTGAAAGAGCCGCGCCCGCTCCGCCTGCTGCTGCTGCCGCAGTTGCTGGAAGTTATCGAAGAGGAAATACCCCAGCAGAGCAGCCACCGCCAAACCCAAAAGAATCCAGGTGCTGCGCTTGAACATGCTTGTCCTCCTTCGGCTCTACCGTCTTTGCCACCAGAGCACAGCTCCCGATCCCAACGCCACAACCGGCAGGAGCACCGTCGATCCCAGCACCAGCCAGCGGAAGTTTTGGCCGGTCAGGGTGAGACGGCGATCGGTAATGGATTTGGGGCGAATGGAGATTTGTTCAGTTCGCTCGGTGAGCCAGTTAACCGTGTTGAGGAAAAGATCGCGGTTGCCCTGCTGCCTCAGGTTGCCGTCGAGGGCAAAGTTGACGTTGCCGATCACCACCAGGCGGGCCTCGGTCGGCGACTCCTGGGCTTCTGAGTTGTTCTGATCGCCTTTCACCTGCCGGGTCAGGGCTACGCCCAAGGTCAGGGGGCCGGGCTTGTCTTGATTTGGGTCAAATTGCACGGGGCCAGCTTCCAGGTTGGGGCTGGTCTCCCCCCAGCTCTGCGGGCCGGTGCGCAGCAGGGGTGTGGCCTGGATCCCTTCGCGGGCTTGGGTTTCCACCGAACGGGCCAGAGGAAAGAGGGTCATCAGCCGCTGCTCGGCCAAGGGGGCGGTGATGGGGTGATCCCCGTAGGTGGTAACTAGGGCAACTGCCGGCCCCGTGCCCAGGAGTTGGCTGACGCTACTCACCTCGATAAGGATGTCATCTCCCAAAACCACGCCCCACTCCTCCAGCAAGGGATCCAAGCCGGCATCCACCCGCGGCCCAATGAGCAGCAGCAGCCGCCCCCCTTTGGCCAGGTAGTCCTGCAGCTTCTCCACCTCGCCGGGGAAGAGAGCCCGCTGTGGCCCCGCCAACACCAAAACCTCTGCCTTGTCCGGGATCTCGGCCTGCACCAGGTTCAAAGGCTCCACCCGATAGCCCTCCTGGCCGAGGGCTGCCACCGCCTGAGCCAGCGTTGGGGTGCCTTCCCGCGCTTCTAGGCCCACTTCCCCATGCCCTTGCACGAAATAGGCCAGCAACTCCCCGCGGTTGACCACTTTAGACAAGACGGGGGTCAGCTTGCTCTCCAGGTCAGGGGCAGGGGGCTGCGGCAGTTGCTGCCGGCTTTCTCCGGCCTCCACCACCAGGGTGTTGTTTTGCGTCACCTGCAGCCGCTGAATGGTGAGGGGATCCCGATTGGGATCGACAAACGCAAACTGGAAGCGCTCGGGGTTGAGGCGGCGGTAGCGCTCCAGTTGTTCCCGCAGGTTGGGATCCGGCGCCGTGGTAACCACCCAGACTTTGACGGGTTGCGCCAATCCCTGCACCAGTTGCCGGGTTTGAGGCGACAGGGTAAACAGGCCCTCCTCGGTGAGATCCAGGCGCAGGTCGTAGCGCACCGCCACCACATTCACCAGCACCAGGATGACGGCCATCGCCGCCACCGCCACCAGGATGTTGGCGTTGGTCTGGGTGGAGCGCAGCCCCAAGAACAGGCTCACTTCCTGCCGGTGGGTGAGACCCCACACCACCACCAGGGCCAGGCCTACTGCCAGCAAGCTGAGGGGCACCGCCGTCCAGCCGGTGAGAGCGGATCCCACCAGCAGGCCGATGGCAATCACACCAAGGCCGAGGATCCCCGCCCAATCTGCCAACGCCCGCCAATCTTTTATCACCGCACACCTCCCAAGACAACCTTAGCTCTGCTGCCAGCGCAGGCTTTCTACCGATTGCACCGTGGCAAACAGCCCCAGCAGGATGATGCTGAGGAAAAGGACGACGCTACTGCTGCTGAGGATCCCTTGCACCCAGTTGCTATATTGCTGCAGCAAAGAAATATGCCTCAGGGTAGCGGCAATCCAGTTGTTCTCTTGGCCAGCCGCCGCGTCGATCACCCAGAGCAGCAGGATTAGCCCAAAGGTGGCCACCGCGGCAATGAGGGTGCTGTCCGTCAGGGAAGAGATGAACAACCCCAAGGCCATGACACTGCCCGCCAGCAGAGCAAGTCCCACATAGCCCACCAAGGTCAGGCGGTAGTCCACTGCTGGGTTGGCGCTGCTCAGCACCAGCACGTGGTAGACCAGCGGCGGCAACAGCAGCGTCATAAAAAACACCCAGACCGCCAGCCACTTGCCCAGGGCCACCTCCAAGTTGGTAATAGGGGAGGTGGCCAGCAGCTCCATGGTGCCCCGCCGCCGCTCCTCGGCGTAGGAGCTCATGGTAAAGATGGGCAATAAAAATAAGGAAAGCGTGCCCAAGAGGTTGAGAAACTGCTGCGACAGGATGGTGGCGGCATCAAAGGGGTTCTCTTGGCCAAACTGGGCAAAGAGATCCACCTGCTGGGAAAAGCTGATCACCCGCACCAAGATATTAAAGAAGAAAAACCCCGCCAGCCCCCAGAACACCGCCGCCACCACATAAGCAATGGGGGAGGTGAAGTAGCCGCGCAGTTCTTTACGAAAAATGGCCACTGCTCCGTTCATGCTGCTTCCTCCAATGCGCCCTCAGATCCCTCTTGGGTGGTGAGCTGCAGGAAAATCTCTTCCAAAGAAGCCTGGGGACGGCCGATCTCGTAGAGGGCGATCCCCGCCTGCACCAGGGCCCTGGCCACCTCCGGGATCCAGCCTAAGGACTCTGTCCCGCCGTCGCGAACAGCAGCAGCGTTGCTTTTAAGCTGCACCTGCCAGCGAGGGGGATCGGATCCCAGGGGCTGCAAACTCACCACTTCGACCTGGGGCAAATGCTGCAGGGCCGACCGAATGGCTGCTGCTTCAGGAGCGCCCACCACCAGCTTCGCCTGCTGCCGATCCTGAAGCTGGGCTGTCAGCTCGGCGGGCGTGCCGATGGCCGCCACCTGGCCGCGGTTGATGATCACCACCCGGTCGCAGGTCATGCTCACCTCCGGCAAGATGTGGGTGGAGAGGATGATGGTGTGCTCTCCCGCCAGGCTTTTGATGAGGTTGCGCACCTCGATGATCTGCTTGGGATCCAGCCCAATCGTGGGCTCGTCCAGGATGATCACCGGCGGGTCGTGCACCAGAGCCTGGGCCAGTCCCACCCGCTGCTTGTACCCCTTGGAGAGCTTGCGGATCAAGGTGTGGCGCTTGTCTTCCAGGCTGCAGCGGCGGATCACCTCGTCCACCCGCCTAGGCCGGTCGCCGGGGCTGACCCGCTTGATCTGGGCGACAAAGTGCAGGTAGGCCTCCACGGTCATATCGGGGTAGAGGGGCGGGTTTTCCGGCAAATAGCCGATGCGCTGCCGCACCGCCATCGAGTTTTCGTGGACATCAAACCCGGCCACCCGCGCCGTCCCCTCGCTGGCGGGCAGATACCCTGCCAAAATGCGCATGGAGGTGGTCTTGCCGGCGCCGTTGGGGCCCAAAAATCCCATGATCTCGCCGGCGTTGACCTGGAAAGAGATATCGCGAATGGCCGTAAAGCTGCCGTAGGTTTTGCTCAGATGCTCCACTTCGATGGCAGCCGTGGTTGCAGGAGCAGTGGATAAACCTATCATCGGCGGCTCCTAACCTAGAGGGTCAGCGTGAGTTGGCCAACAGCCTAAGTCTGTAGGTGTGTAAAGCGAGCAGCCCCTGTCTTGAAACAAACAGAGGTGGGGAGCGACAGAGGCGGCAGCGCTGAGGCCATCAGCAAACTTAGCACAGCGGCGGCGGGGATAAGCAAACGGCACCGGGATCTCCTCCCCCCTTTTGGTGGGGTGCTCAGGGGGCCAGGGATCCCCACGCTTCCAACCCCAAGACTCGGCTCTCCCCAGGACAGGGCGCCACCACCTCGCCAATAGGGAAGGCTTCCGGCAGCAGCGATCTCAGCAAATCTTCCGCCTCAGGGGGCACCACCAGCACATAGCCCACCCCCAGGTTAAAGGTGTTGAACATCTCCAAAGTCTCCACCTGGCCCTGCTCCTGCAGCCAGAGAAATTCCTGTGGGATGGGCCAACTGTGGGGCTCTAGTCGCGCCGCCTGGTCAGGAGCCAAACAGCGGGGCAAGTTTTCCGGGATGCCGCCGCCGGTGATGTGGGCCATGCCGTGGATGGGGATCCCTGCTGCTTGCAGCCTCTGCACCGCCTGCACGTAGATGCGGGTGGGGGTGAGAAACACCTCCGCCAAAGGCCGATCCCAACCAGAGGGCTGGTGATCCCAGCGCCAGCCCCGCTCGGCCACAATGCGTCGCACCAGGCTGAAGCCGTTGCTGTGCAGGCCGCTGCTGGGCAAGGCCCACAGCCGATCCCCAGCCTGCACCCGCGAGCCGTCGAGAATGTCCGCCCTCTCGACAATCCCGACACAAAATCCCGCCAGGTCGTACTTGCCGGGCGGATAAAACCCCGGCATCTCCGCCGTCTCTCCCCCCAGCAGTTGGCAGCCGGCCTCTTGGCAGCCCTCCAGAATGCCGTCGATCACCTGCCAGAGAGCTTCCGGCTCCAGCTTGCCGGTAGCCACGTAGTCCAGGAAAAACAGCGGCTTGGCTCCCACCGTCAGCACATCGTTGACACACATGGCCACCAGGTCGATGCCCACTCCGCGGTGCTGCCCCCACTGCTGGGCAATCTCCAGCTTGGTGCCCACCCCATCGGTACCGGCAACCAAAACCGGTGCCCGGTAGCCCGCCGGCAGCTCGAACAGGCCGGCAAAGCCGCCAATGCCCCCCAAGGTTCCTGAAGAACCTGAAAACGGGACTTTAGTTCGTTCAACGCGCTCCCGAACCCCCTTGACAAAGGCGCGGCCCAGATCGATGTCAACCCCTGCTGAGCGGTAGTCCAAGATGCCGAAAATCCTTGTGCTGACGGGACTTAGGCTTTTGCCCTCGACCGGGCAAGCTTGTCAACTTAGAAACCTATGGTACATTAACTTCTGTTTTACTGTCGCAGTGGATGTTGTACAGGAGTTTCGAGAGGAGCGCGGCCTCATGCGAAATTGGAAGCGGCTAGGACAGGGACTGGCTCCCGCCCGCCAAGTGGGCTTAGTCGGCTGTCTCTGTGTTACGGCTCTCAGCTTGCCGGCAGGCATGTTGGGCAGCCCGAACTCGCAGGCACAAGCCTCAACTCGCAGCGGATCTCCCAGTGCCAGAGCAACCCAGCCATCCCCCAAAGCCCACTCGCTCTCCCCGGCAACTGACCTTATCTCCCCTTCCCAACCCAACGCCCCCCTGCCGGCCAAACTCGGCACCTTGCACTCGCAGGACTCGGAGTCTCTCCTCCTATCTCGACAGGCGATCCCTTCGCGGCCGGCAGAAGAACCTACCCTCAAGATCGGCGAACAACAGCAGTCGTCCAGCCAGCCTGTCTCCACCCTCTACGACTACCAGATGGACGGTCGGCAGGTGGTCACTGTCTATGTGAAGGATTTGCCTATTGTCAGCTTTGTCGAGCAGCCTGGGCTGGAACCACCGCTGCTGCGGGCCAGCACCCTGGTGGCCCGGCTCAACCAAATGGCCCAGGGATCCCTGAAGGACACGACCATCGCCCTGGCTTGGGCAGAGCCCCAATCCGGGGATCCCCTCTACGCAGTTCAGGTCAACGGCGAGGAATTGCTGCGCATCGACGGGGGAGTGCTGCTGCCAAATCACCAACGCCCGGTGGATACGGCGGTTTTGGCTGCCAATCGTCTGCGCCGTCTGCTGCTGGATGCGCCCCCCATTTCGGCTCCGGCCCTACCTCAACCGGCTGCTCTCACCGCCAAGGCCACCGTTGTAGGCCCTAAGCCAGAAACAGCCGCTCAACCAAAACCTGCCCCTGTCCGTACCGTTGGGCCTGTGCAGGAAGGGATCGCCTCTTGGTATGACCTGCACCCCACCCGCCATGAGATGACGGCTGCCCACCCCACTCTGCCCTTCGGTACCGAGGTGCGGGTCACCAACCTGAGTAACGGGCGCCAGGCCGTCGTGCGCATCAACGATCGCGGCCCCTTCATCCCCGGTCGGATTATCGACCTTTCCCTGCGGGCGGCAGAGGCCCTGGGGATGGTGCGCTCTGGGCTGGCGCCGGTGCGGGTGGAAGTGGTGCAGCCCTAGGCTAGGGTACAGGCGAAAAGCGCTTGGAATCGGGGGAATAGCGCCAAGAAATGCCGTCGGGATCCCGGCTGCGGCTCCACTCCGGAAAACCGGTTTTGAATTTCCAGTAGGTGATGGCGGAGACCACTACCCCCAGCCGCTCCGCCAACTGAGTTTGGTTGAGGGGGCGCAGCGTCGCCCGCGGCACCGTAACCGCCTCCTGGGCAGCCGGCTCTTGAGGGGGCACGGGCAATGAGGCTGTGGCTGCAGTTGCCAGTGCCTCCCGTTCCAACGGACGACTGGGACTGGGCCGCAGCAGGCTGAACTGGCTCAATAGGCCGACGTTTTCCAGGTTCAGAAGATTTTCTAGGTTAGAGGTCTGATGGATTAGCTCCAGCTCACGGCGCAACTCATCCTCCAGCACTCGCAGATAGTGTTCCCGCTTTTGCTCCGACTCGGCATCCTTGAGCAGACCCAGGGCAAAGCTGAGGTTCGAGAGGGGCTCACTCAGATCTTGCAAGAACTTCTTGAACAGAGTGCCCTTCACATCCGTGAACTGCTGCAACTGCTGCAGTTTTTGCCGCAGTTCCTCGATTCTTTTCTCTTCCAGCTTGCGGCTCTCCAGGCTCTGCCGGTGGTTGTGCAGGGCAATTTCAATGGTGGTGTAAAGTTCCCGCTCTTTGAAAGGCTTGATGATGTAACCGAAAGGCCGGGTCTCTTTGACGCGGGAGAGCGTATCGTCATCGGCGTAGGCCGTCAGATGCACCACCGGAATGTTGAAGCGCTCGGTGATCCGCTTGGCGGCTTCGATGCCGTCGATATCCCCCTTCAAGACGATATCCATCAAGACTAAGTCCACCGACATCTCTTCCAGCCGTCGGATCGCTTCTTCGCCGGAGGAGGCGATGGCCGGCACCGCATAGCCAAATTTTTTCAGGACGTTGGCGATATCCTTGGCGATGATCTTCTCGTCTTCGACAACCAGAATGCTGCCTTTGGCAAGCATGGGAACTTTCTTCAAGGCTGGCTCCTCGGAAAGGTAATGATGAAAGTGGTACCCGATTTGTTTCTCAATTCTATCTTGCCCTGGAGCTGATCGGTGAGGGTTGCAACCAGTTGTAAACCCAGAGATTGAGTTTCCTTGAAGTCGAAATCGCGGGGCAAGCCGATGCCATTGTCAGAGACGCGCAACTGAGTATATTTGCGGGTTTGGCTAAAACAAACCTCTATCTCCCCGCTGCGACCTTTGGGGAAGGCATACTTGAGGCTGTTGGTGACCAGCTCGTTGATGATCAGGCCACACAAAACTGCATCGTCGAGGTTGAGGCGGATCCCTTCGGCGCGGATGCTGGCGCGAATGCTCTCGGGGTTCACTCCGTAGGAGTGAAAGAGGTTGGAGATCAAATTGTGTAAGTATTGCTTGAGATCCACAGCGGCCAGATTGTTGGATTGGTACAGGCCCTCGTGGATCAAAGACATCGCTTGAATGCGGCTGCCGGCATCCTTAAAAACGCGGGCGTACTTGCGGCTTTTGATTTGATCCGCCTGGAGCCGCAGCAGGCTGGAGATGATTTGTAGGTTGTTTTTGACGCGGTGGTGAATCTCCCGCAGCAGAATCTCTTTTTCCTGAAGGGCAGCCTGGATCTGCAGCTTCGCCTGTCTTTCTTCAGTAATATCTTCGCAAATGCCAATAACGAAGAGGTTTTTGCCTTCGGGATCCCGCACTGCCGAGACCGCCAGGCGGCACCAAACCACCTTGCCGCTGCGGTGGATGTAGCGTTTTTCTAGGTGGTAGTGATCTTGTTGGCCGTTCAAAACCTCCTGGAAAAGTTGCCAATCTTTGCCGATATCTTCCGGATGGGTGAGGTCGCAAAAACTCATGTGGGTCAGTTCGGCGGCGCTGTAGCCCAAGATCTCTTCCAGGGCGGGGTTTACCTTGAGGTAACGGCCCTGTCTATCGACGATGGAAATGCCCAGGGCCGACTGCTCGAAGATGCCCCGCAGGCTCAGCTCGCTTTGGCGCAGGGCCGCCTCCGCTTGTTTGCGCTCGGTAATGTCCAAAATTTGGCTGAGAAAGTAGCTGGGATCCCCTTGGGCGGTGCGCACCAGGGTGATGCGGAGAAGGGCGTAGACGATTTGCCCGTTCTTGTGGATGTAGCGCTGTTCCTGTTCGCAGTGGTGCACCTCGCCGGCCAGCAGGCGGTTACTGTTTTCCAAGGTGACGGCGATGTCGTCGGGATGGGTGATGTCGAGGACGGTTTTTCCCTTGAGATCCTCTAGGGTGTAGCCCAGGGTTTCGGTAAAGGCGGCGTTGATCTGCAAATAGGTGCCGTCCACCTGGGTCATGGCCTTGGCAATCGGGGACCACTCAAAAGATTGGCGGAAGCGTTCTTCACTTTCTTTGAGGGCGATTTCTGCCTCGACGCGGGCGCTGATGTCGATCACCTGGTTGAGAAACTGGGTGGGCTGCCCTTCCTCATCGCTGAGAAGCGTAGCCTGAAACAGGACATGGACGACCTGACCGGAACGATTGATGTAGCGAATCTGGCGCTGGCTGACAGAGACTTTCCCCACCAACAAAGCCTCATTGGCCCCCAGCAGTTGATTGACATCTTCCGGGTGGAGAATGTCCAGTTGTTGCCGATGTTTCAATTCTTCGGGAGTATGGCCGACAATCTGGGCAAAAGCCTCGTTGACCTGGATAAATCGCCCCTGCAAATCCACCAGGGCAATTCCATTGGGGGCCAGCTCAAAAATCTGCCGGAAATGGTTGGCACTCTGTTGCCAGGCTTGCTCTATACGACGACGTTCGGCTTCCAGTTGCTTGGACTCGGTGATGTCTTCGACGATCCCTGCCACTCGATAGATTTTGCCCTCTTTGTCGGCAATAGGAAAGGTGCGTTCCCGCAGCCAGAGGATGCAGCCATCGGGGCGGCAGAGGCGAAAAACCACATCGGTGGGTTGGCCCTGAAGTTGGGCTTGAAAAATGGTGGGGAACAGCCAGCGATCGTCAGGGTGAATGTGGCGCATCCAGGCCTGGGGATTGGCGTAGGCCTCTGCAGGGGAAAGGCCCCAAATGGTTTCACAGGCGGGGCTGACGTAAATCAGCTCTTTGCCGCAGAGCGTTGAAATCCAGAACAGTTGTTGCGTATTCTCCGCCAGTTGTAGAAAACGATGTTCGCTTTCTCTGCGGGCTTCTTCTAACTGTTGTTGTCGTTCTTTAAGCTGGCGGGATGCTGTGATATCAGTAACAAATCCTTCAAAATAGAGGGGATCCCCCTGCTCGTCGTACAGGGTGCGGGCATTTAAAGAAATCCAGATGACTTTGCCGTCTTTGCGGCAGACCTGGCGCTCTGCATCCACGACTTGACCTTCTCTCAGCATGTGCTGCAGGAACTCAGATCGCTGCTCTGGGTCGCTATAGATTTGGGTGCCGATATCGGAGACATTGCGCATCAAATCTTCCGGGGATTCGTAGCCGAAAATATGGGCCAGAGCTGGGTTGGCAGCCAGATATTTTCCCTCAGGGGTGGTTTGAAAAATGCCTTCGACGGCGTTCTCGAAGATCTGTTGGTAGCGGGCAGCGGTGCTGCGGCTGTGCTGCAGTTGCGCCCGAAGTTGCGCGAGGGCTTGTCGCTGCTCCTGGGCCTGGAGCAGGATGTGTCGCAGGCTGAGGGCGATGAGGTCGATCTGTCCCCGTTCGGGGAGGCTCAGTGGGCGGGGGCGCTCCCCCCGCAGGTGAAGTGTCGCCAGCGGCCTCCCGCCCTCATCCAGCAGGGGAAAGGCTTCCTGAAAAGGCCAAGATCCGCCGATGGGGTTGGGCGGCTCGTTGCCGGGGATCCGCTGGGGGTCGCGGTAGAGGATCCCTTTTGCAGGCGAGTCGGGATCGGATCCCGGCTGGACCAGTTCTAGATAGACCAAGGGGACGTTCAGCAGTTGCCCCAGCAATTGCAACAGCGGGTACAGCGCTGCAGCGGACTCCGTATTCAATTCTGTATTCAGTTCAGTTTGAAGGGACGGCTC
>NZ_JANSJB010000007.1:17944-25419 GCF_047462355.1 Synechococcus sp. H55.9
AACAAAACCGTTCACAACGGATCTCGGTGACCTAGAAATGGGAGGCGACATGGGAAAAACTCGGCTGGGAAGCTAGCTCTACCCAGTCCATCGCGATAGATGGGGGGCACCTGCTGAGTTGGTCTTCACAGGGCAAAAAGCAAAGGATCCCCGGCAGGTACGCCCGTTCTGCACCCACTATCTATACTTTAGCGATGCTCTGGAGAAACTTTAGTGAAACATGCTGCTGACGGAGCTGTCTTCGTGGATGCGCCAGATCGCCTCTCCCAGCACGTTCGCCACCGAGAGGACGGTCAAGCCTGGAAAATGCCGCTCTGGAGGAATGGGGATGGTGTTGGTGACGATCACCTCTTCAAACAGTCCGCCCTGCAGGCGTTCGATGGCCGGATCGGAAAAGACAGGGTGGATGGCGCAGGCATAGACCGCCTTGGCCCCCGACTTGCGCAGCAGCTTCGCCCCTTCCGAGATGGTGCCTGCCGTGTCGATCATGTCGTCTACGAGGATGGCGATTTTACCGCGCACATCGCCAATGAGGTTCATGACTTCCACGTCGTTGTGGGCCTGGCGGCGCTTGTCGATGATTGCCAGCGGAGCTTCCTTGAGTTTTTTGGCAAAGGCACGCGCCCGCGCTACCCCGCCCACATCGGGAGAGACGACCACAATATCTTCGTCGAGCAGGCCTTTTTCTTTGAGGTAAGCCTGCAGTACCGGCTGGGCGTAGACGTGGTCGAGGGGAATGTCGAAGTAGCCCTGGATCTGGGCCGAGTGCAGATCCATGGCCAGCACCCGGTGTGCCCCCGCCTGGGTGATCATGTTGGCCACCAGCTTGGCGGTGATGGCTTCCCGTCCGGCGGTTTTGCGGTCGGCGCGGGCGTAGCCGTAGTAGGGCAAGACGGCAGTGATCTGGCGGGCCGAGGCGCGGCGGCAGGCGTCGATGATCACCAGCAGCTCCATCAGGTGATCGTTGACCGGGCGGCAGGTGGGCTGCACCAAGTAGACATCGGCACCCCGGATCGACTCCTGGATTTGGATGTACAGCTCGCCATCGGCAAAGCGCTTGCGCAACATAGGCCCCAGATCCATGCCCAGGTAGCGCGCCACCTCCTGGGCCAAATCCGGATTGGCGCTGCCTGAGAAGATTTTGAGGCGGTTACTATCTGAGATGGGTGGCAGGGGAGAAGGGCGAAGCAGAGGGGCAGGGCGAACCACAGATCGATGCTGAACTCGTCCGTAGCCAACGCCTGACGGCGAGCTGCCGCTATCGTAGCACCGACGCTTGCAACCTCAGCAACTGTATTCTTCGGGATTTTGGGTCTGGGGGGGCAGGTTAGCATAGACGGGATGAAGGTGGAGCTGCTGCACATCCACAAGCGCTTTGGGGCGGTACAGGCGAACCGCGATGTGTCCTTGCGGGTGGAGGCGGGCACGATCCACGGTCTGCTGGGGGAAAATGGGGCCGGCAAAAGCACCTTGGTCAAGATCCTGAGCGGCTTTCTGCGCTGCGATCTGCGGGTTGGACATTGAGTCGGCGCTGTGGGTCTGGAGTCAACTGCTGGAACGCGCCCAAGCAGGGACGGCTATTGTTTTTGCCTCGGCGGATTTGGACGAGATCTTGCCGTACAGCAACCAAGTCCTGGTGTTCAGCAGCGGACAGGTCTCGGAACCCATGCCGGCGGCGGAGCTCACCGTTTCGCGGCTGGGGCAGTTGATGACTCTCCCCGTCCTGCCCAGCACCCACGCTTTGCTGGAGCATTTGTGAAGAGCATAGCAATCCAACAGAGCAAGGCTTAGAGTAGCAGTGGCCCCAAGCCTTTTTGCTCAACGAATCCGGCCATGGGATCCCAGGATAACATTCCACCTGAGGGAGCCGAGCAGTCCCGCTCTTACTCGTTCAACTTCACCGTTTCGGGATCCCGGCAGCAGGTTTTGCGGGGGTTGCAAGCCTTGCTGGAGCTGGGTTTGCTGACGCCGGAGCACTTTCGCCATCTGGTGGAGCAGTATCGGCTGGAGGCGGAATCGGCGCCAGGAGCCACTTCTGTCGGCGGGGGGATCCCAGCCAGTCTGGGCTCGGCCTACGTGCTCTGGATTTTAGGTTTGTTCGGCCTTTGCGGTCTGCACCGCTTCTATCTGGGTCGCTGGCGCACAGGGCTGCTCTGGCTGCTGACTTTTGGGCTGCTGGGGATCGGCCAGCTCCTCGATTTGATCTGGATCCCGCAGATGGTGCGGGAAAGAAATGCTGGCTTGGCCGGCTCTGGGGTTGTCGTGGCGGGGGAAGAGCCGCCAACCGAAACCAGGGAGCTCTCCTCTCCCCCGGGGATAGCTGTGTTGTTGCACAACTTGCTGTCTGAGCTGAGCGTAGCTTGGCTGCTGCTCCTGGGCCTGTTTTTGGTGGTGGTCTCTTCGGGGGTGCTGGCGGCCAGCCGCTGGCAAGAGTTTTCCCCGGCAGCTCAGTACGGGGTGCTCTTGGCTTATACGGCGGCGTTTGGGGTGGGAGCGAGGTGGGCGCAGCGGCAGGACGGGCTGCGTCTGACAAGCCAAACTTTAGAGGCTGTTGCTTTGCTGCTGCTGCCGATCAACATGTGGGCGCTGGACGGGCTGGGGATCCCGTGGGGGATCCGAGCTGTTGCTTTGGGGTTACTCATAGGGATCCCGTGGGGAGCCTGGCGACGGGCCGACTTGCTGGGGGCGGGTTCTGCTTTCTACGGAACGTTGGTGAACTTCTTATCTCTTTCTGGTTTACACCTCTTCTGGAGCCTAGGGCCGCCGGAGTCTCGTCCCACCCTTGTCCTTGGGATCCTCTACTTGGGGATCCTCAGCACCGTGATTTACACCTGGAGCCGCCGCTCGCTGGCCCGGCTGTGGCTCATCGGGGCGGCTGGCTCCTTGTTGATCTTGCGGGGGCTGCTCTCAGGGCAGGTGCAGGTGTCGCAGTTGGGGTTGGCGGTGGCCCTCTTGGGTTGGCTGCCCCAAAGCCCGGCTGAGGACTACGAGCCGGCTCAGGTGGGGCGGCCCTGGTGGAGCGGGGTGCTGTTGATTTTGGGCTGGCTGCTGGCGGCCAGCGACTGGGGGGAGAACGCCTGGCAGGTGTTGGCCATCAGCCTGCTGGGAATCCGCTTCTTAGCGAGGCGACTGAGCCAACGTCAGCAGAGGGTGGAGTTGGCGCTGCTGTTTTTGCTGGGTCTGGAAACTGCCTGGGCCTTTTGGCAGGTGTGGCCGGCAAGCTGGCGGGAGAGCGTGCTGGCGCTGTTAACGGGTGGGTTGCAGCCCCTCGACTCTGTTTGGGGGCTGCTGGGGCTGGTGCTGTTGCCCTATGAGGTGCTGTGGCTGGGGCTGGCGGCCCGCTGGCAGCAGAGACCTCGGGAAGGCGAGGAGGCGGGTTTTGCGGCGCTGGCAGAACCGACGGAGCGCTTGGTGTTGGGGCTGGGCGGATCCCTCTTGCTTTTGAGCTTTCCCCAGCCGGCGATTTGCTTTTGGCATTTGCTGTTGAGTACTGGCATCCTGGCCTGGTGGCTGCGGCAGAAGTCCAGGGTTGGCGCTGGGTGGGTATTTCTGACCCATGCCTATGGGCTGGGGGCGCTTCTGGCCGGGATCCGCTGGCTTTGGCCTGATTGGAGCCTGTCCAGTTGGGGGGCCATCTTGCTGCTGCTGGGCTTGCTGGAATGGACGGGGCGGGTGGCGCTGGGCGGGCGGTTGTTGGCAGCCTCAGGACATTTTGGGGGACTGCCGGTGCGGCTGTGGCAGCAGAGCGCCGAAGGGATGGGGCTGGTGCTGCTGGGATCCAGCTACTTTGTGTTTTTGGCGCAGGGCACGGAGTCCATTGGCTGGCTGTGGCTGGCGGTGCCCTCGGTTTTGACGGCGGCGCAGGTGTGGGCCTGGCCGCCCCTGGCGTTTATGCCTCGCTGGTTGCAGATCCCGGAGCAAGGGGGATCTTTTTCTTGGCGACAAGGGATTCCGGCGCGGGGATCCCTGCGCCTTCTGGCGGTGGTTTCCCTGGTGATGGCTCAGGGGCTCACCCTCGGCAGGCCGGGCCTGGATCTGCTCGGGCTAGGGCTGGGAGTGCTGCTGCTGGCAACTCAGGTGTGGCTGTGGGCTTCTCCCTCTCCCAGTTCTCCCGCTCCAGAAGCACTGCTGGCGGTGGCCTTTGGTGTAGGGATCGGCCTGGTGGGAATCAGCCGGCTATTGCCGACGCTCACGGAAGCGGAGTGGCTGCTGGCCTTGGCGGTGCTGGGGTTGCTCTTGAGCGGCTGTCGCTACGGAATTTTGCGCCTCTCTTCTCGCCTACAAGCCGCTTACCGACCGGCCCTGGATGGCTGGGGCCTGCTGTTGGGGTTGGTGCTCCTCTTTGCCCTCACAGTGGCGACAACGGCGGCCCTGGCGGATCCTTCTCGGCTCCCCATTTCCGTCGGCAAGCAGCCCATGTTCCCCGGCGCTCTGCCCTTGGCGGCTGGGGTGGCCCTGGTGGCGCTCGGCCTGCGGCTGGGGGTGGCTCTCTCAAGGGGTGGCTCGGCGGTCGTTGGCGCCGACGGGACGGACTCTGCCACCGGCTCGGTTTCCTGGGCGGTGGTGGAAGGGATCGCCTACGGGCTGATCTGGGCTTTGGAGCTGGGGGCGACCGGCATCCTGCTCTGGGTTGTGCAGGGATCCCGTCCCATCCTGCCTCTGTGGGCCGTCCTCAACCTGGGCTTGGGGATCCTCTTCTGGATAGGGCCGGAGAAACTCCTGTTCCCCGGCGGGGGAGAGCTCCTGCAGCGAGTCCAGACCCTGAGTTGCTGGAAGACAGGGCCGCTGATCTATGCCGGGCTGGGTTGGCTGGGATCCCATGCCCAGTGGAGCGAGCTGACGGGCGTGGGCAGCTTAGGCCTGGCCATCGTGTTGTTGGGCCTGGGGCAGGGGATCCCAGGGGCACAAGAGCAAGGTGGGGACTCCGTCCCACTTATGCGAACGGAAGAAGACCCTCCCGTCAACTGGAAGGGGATCCTGGGGGCCTGCGGGATGTCACTGGCTGCCTACGAGAGCTGGATTCACTTCCTGAGCCAGCAGACAGGGGGATCCTGGGGAGATGGACTGGTGCTGACCGCGTTGCTGGGATGGCTCCTGGCAGTGGTCTACCGCCTTTGCCCCCCTTGGCTGGTGGCGACCCTGCAGCTTAAAAGAGCTTGGCTGCGCTGGATGGCCTCGGCCAACTGGGCCCTGGCCAACCTCGTCCTTTGGCCTGCGCTTTTCGATCTTCGCCTCAGCCGGTGGGGGCGGCTCCTCTGGGTGCTGACGGGATCCGGCCTGGCGGCCTATGCCGCCGCCCAGGGGAGAAGATCGACGCCGGGATCCCCGACAGAGCCGGGCTGGCTGCCAACGGCCTGGTGCCACCTCAGCGCTTGGCAGGGAGTCGGCATCTGCCTGGGTAGTATGTGGCTGGGCTTCCCCAGCTTGAGGGTGGAGCAATGGGCCGGATCCCTGCTCTGTGGGCTGGGACTCCTCTATTACTTTCTGCCCTGGCAACGGTGGGGCTGGCCGGCGGATCCCTGGTCAAATACGGCCTTGGTGGCGCCGTTGCTGGCCCTGGTGGTGACGGCGGGCGGCGACAACAACAGCAATTTGTTGCTGGGGGCAGCCTACTACGCTTTCTTGGCCATCTGGCGCTCCCAGGTGCGCCTGGGCTACATCAGCTTGTTTTTGAGCAACTGGATCCTGTGGAATTACGGCTGGCAGCAGGATTGGGCTTCCCTGACCCTCTATGCCCTGCCTCTGGTGGGATCCCTGCTCTATGTGGCCCAGGTGGATCCCGGACTGCAACAGGCTGGTGCTCGAGAGAGTCGGCACCGGCTGCGGGCCTTCTCGTCGGGTCTATTGGTGTTGGTGACTTTGATCGAAACCCACGGGCAACTGGGGGCGGGGTTTTGGCCGGTGGGGCTGGGCTTGGCTTTGGGGGTACTGGGTTTGGCGCTGCGGGTGCGGGCCTACCTGTGGGCGGGCACCCTGGGCTTTGGCCTGGGCGTCTTGCGGCAGGGGTGGCTGTGGGTAACCACTGACCCAATCCTGTTGTGGGGGATGGGGATCTTGCTGGGGGTGCTCTTGATTTGGGCAGCAGCCAATTTTGAGCAGCGCCGAGAACAGGTGGGATCCCGGCTCTCTGCCTGGCTAGAGCAACTGCAGGGCTGGGAATAGAGATAAACTGGTGCCGGCGTCGCTCCATCAGATATGGCCCTCTTCCTGTCCAGCGCTGATCCGAAAGTGCCCCCCCAGTCAAGGTGGAAACAGCTCCTGCAGCAAATCCTGTTGCCTTGGCGGGAGTTCGACGGCATTTTGCTGGCCACGGTGCTGGCCTTGACGGGCATCGGCATCATCGCCATCCGCAGCGCTGTCTGGGAGCGTCCCATCAGCCACTACTGGCTGCAGCAGTTGATCATGGCCGGGATCAGCCTGGTGTTTTTGGCGATGGTGGCGCGGATCCCCTACGAGCGGCTGCTGCGCTGGCATTGGTTCACCTATGGCCTGACCTTGGCGGGCTTGATTGCAGTGCTCTTTTTCGGCACGGCGGGAGGAGGGGCAGAGCGGTGGATCTCCATTGCCGGCGTCCAGGTACAGCCTTCCGAGTTTGCCAAGTTGGGGGTCATCATCACCCTGGCGGCCATTTTGCACCACTGGCCAATCAAATACTTCAGCCAAATCTGGGTGGCCGTTGCCGTCGTCGCTCCTCCTTGGGTTTTGATCTTCCTGCAGCCCAACTTGGGCACCGCCCTGGTGTTTGTGGTGATCTTGCTGGTCATGCTCTACTGGGCCGGGGCCAAGGGCAGTTGGATCCTCCTGCTGCTGTCGCCGGGGGTGGGGGCCATTCTCTACGGCCTGCACACCCGCGCGGAGTTGAGCTGGATGCTCTGGGTCTGGCTGATCTGGTGCCTGGGCATGGCGAGCCTAGCGGCTTGGCGGCTGCCTTGGCGGTGGACAGGAGCGATGACCTTTGGAGTGATCAACCTGCTCTCCGGGCATCTGGGCCAGGTGGCCTGGCACATCCTCAAGCCCTACCAGCGGCGGCGGCTGGAGATTTTTATCGATCCCATGCAAGAGCCCTGGGGATCCGGCTACCACCTGATTCAATCCCGCATCGCCATCGGCGCCGGTGGGCTCTGGGGCCGTGGCATCCAGCAGGGCACCCAAACCCAACTGGACTTTATCCCCGAGCAGCACACCGATTTCATTTTCTCGGCCATTGGGGAAGAGATGGGCTTTGTCGGCACCCTGACGGTGCTGATCCTGTTTTGGATTCTGTGTGCGCGGCTGATCTGGATTGCCCAAGGAGCCAAGGACAATTTCGGGTCTCTCATTGCCATCGGGGTGTTGGCGATGATCCTCTTTCAGGCGGTAGTCAATATCGGCATGACGATTGGCTTGGCCCCCATCACCGGCCTGCCCTTGCCTTTTTTGAGCTATGGCCGCTCGGCTCTGTTGACCAACTTTCTGGCCATCGGCCTGGTGGAATC
>NZ_JANSJB010000007.1:25519-37715 GCF_047462355.1 Synechococcus sp. H55.9
GGCCTGCCCTTGCCTTTTTTGAGCTATGGCCGCTCGGCTCTGTTGACCAACTTTCTGGCCATCGGCCTGGTGGAATCAGTGGTGATGCACCGCCAACGCACCACCTTTTTCAAGTAATTTCAAGAGTTCTCCTCTCCCTCTTTTTCTAGCGGCACTGACCCAGGCCAGTACCCATCTGTTCTTCGCTCGGCAGGGATCCCGCTCGTCTGCAGAACTCCCATGAAGTCCGAAAAGGCTGTAATTTGAATGGCTGCAATCGATTCAGTATGAAATTGACCACCCCTGGCAATGGGGATCGCTCCCTTGCTCTACCCCTGCTGGGGTAGGTATCCTATTCCCACCCCCCTCCCGTCGTCCCTTGTAGGGAGCCGCGGCGCGGTTGGGATCCCCTTGTCTGTACCGGTCTTGTCGCCATGTCTCAACCGGCCCTGGAGTCGATTCTGCAGGAAAAACGCCTTTTCCCGCCGCCTCCCTCGTTTGTGCAGCGGGCTCGCATCACCCCTGAGCGCTACCAACAGATTTGCCAAGAGGCGGAAGCGGATCCCTTGGGGTTTTGGGAGCGGCTGGCACAGCAGGAATTGCACTGGTTTCAGCCTTGGCAGCAGGTGTTGCACTGGGATCCGCCCCAGGCGCAATGGTTTGTGGGGGGACAGCTCAACCTCAGCTACAACTGCCTGGATCGCCATTTGGACAATGGCCGCCGCCACAAGCCCGCCCTCATCTGGGAGGGGGAGCCGGGGGACACTCGCACCCTGACCTACGAGCAGCTCCACCGCGAGGTCTGCCGCTGGGCCAACGGCCTCAAGTCTCTGGGCATTCAAAAAGGGGATCGGGTGGGGATCTACATGCCGATGATCCCGGAGGCCGTCATGGCCATGCTGGCCTGTGCGCGGATCGGGGCAGCCCATACGGTGGTGTTCGGCGGGTTCAGCGCCGAGGCCCTCAAGGAGCGGCTGCGGGATGCGGAAGCCAAAGTCGTCATTACCGCCGATGGGGGCTGGCGCAAAGATGCCATCGTCCCCCTCAAGCCCCAAGTGGACTTGGCGCTGGCGGAAGGGGTGCCCAGCGTCGAAAAAGTCCTGGTGGTGCAGCGGACAGGACAAGCTGTGTCGATGATCCCGGATCGAGATATCTGGTGGCATGAGCTGGCCCCCAGCCTAGAAGAAGCCTGCCCCGCCGAGCCTATGGACGCGGAGGCGATGCTGTTTATCCTCTACACCTCCGGCACCACCGGCAAGCCCAAAGGCGTTGTCCACACCAGCGGCGGCTACAACCTCTACACTCACGTCACCTGTCAGTGGATCTTCGATTTGCAAGAAGAAGACATCTACTGGTGTACTGCCGATGTTGGCTGGATCACGGGCCACAGCTACATCGTCTATGGCCCCCTCTCCAATGGTGCGACGGTGTTTATGTACGAGGGGGCGCCCCGACCTGCTAAACCCGATTGTTTCTGGGAGCTGATCGCCCGCCACCGCATCTCGATTTTCTACACCGCCCCCACGGCAATCCGGGCTTTTATGAAAAGTGGCGACGCCCTGCCCCGCCGGCATGACCTCTCCTCGCTGCGGCTGTTGGGCACCGTGGGCGAGCCGATCAACCCGGAAGCCTGGATGTGGTACTACACCGTCATCGGCAGTGGGCGCTGCCCGATTGTGGATACCTGGTGGCAGACCGAAACCGGCGGCATTATGATCTCGCCCCTGCCGGGAGTTACACCCACCAAGCCGGGATCCGCCACCCGCCCTTTCCCGGGCATTGCGGCAGATGTGGTCGACATGGAAGGGAACCCGGCCCCAGAAGGGGGTTATCTGGTGATCCGCCGTCCCTGGCCGGGCATGATGCGCACCCTTTACAAAGATCCGCAGCGGTTCCGCTCCAGTTACTGGGAGCGGATCCCGCCCAAGGATGGGCAGTACTTCTACTTTGCCGGGGACGGCGCCCGCCGGGATGAAGATGGCTACTTTTGGGTGATGGGCCGGGTGGACGATGTCATCAATGTTGCCGGCCACCGTCTGGGCACGATGGAATTGGAATCGGCGCTGGTCTCTCACCCAGCTGTGGCGGAGGCAGCGGTGGTGGGGCGACCGGACGAGATCAAGGGAGAGGCGATCGTGGCTTTTGTCATCTTGGCGGAGGGCTACGGGCCGGGCGAAGCGCTGCGCCAAGCGCTGATGCAACATGTGGTCGAGGAGATCGGAGCCATCGCCCGCCCCAGCGAAATTCGCTTCACCGAGGCGCTGCCCAAGACCCGCTCTGGCAAGATCATGCGCCGCCTGCTGCGGCAACTGGCTGCCGGCTCCGGCATCAGCGGCGATACTTCTACTCTGGAAGACCTGGGGGTGCTGGAACGGCTGCGGCAAGGGGTGTGAACTGCCAACGCGCCGGCACTAAGATGGGGACATCGAGTCCTGGGTTGTCAAGCTCGCATGTCGCCTCTGGATCCCGCACTTTACTTTGACCACAGCGCCACCACTCCGCCTCGGCCTGAGGTGATCGAGGCTATGGGGCTGGCGATGCAGGAGAGTTGGGGCAACCCCTCCAGCTTGCATGGGTGGGGAGAACGGGCGGCCATGGCCATGGAACGGGCGCGGCAGCAGGTGGCCGAGCTGCTCAACTGTGAGCCGGAGACGCTGCTGTTTACCTCTGGCGGAACGGAGTCCAACAACCTGGCCCTGTTTGGGGTGGCGCAGCGCTACTCCACTCCCCAGCATCTCATCATCTCCAGCGTCGAGCACGCCTCGGTGGAGAATGCCGCCCGTCGGTTGCAGGCCCAGGGCTGGGAGGTAACCCGTCTGCCGGTGAACTCCGCCGGCCAGGTGGATCCCCAAACCTTGATCCAGGCGTTGCAGCCCAAGACCGTTCTGGTCTCCATCGTCCACGGCCAGAATGAGGTGGGATCCCTGCAGCCCATTGCCGAGCTGGGCCGCCTCTGTCGCCAGGCTGGGGTGCTCTTCCACACCGACGCGGTGCAGACGGCGGGGCGGATCCCCCTGGATCTGGCGCAACTGCCTGTGGATCTGCTCTCCCTGTCTGGGCATAAGCTTTACGGGCCGCAGGGGGTGGGGGCGCTCTATGTGCGCCCAGGGGTGGAGCTGCAACCGTTGCTGCGGGGGGGCGGGCAAGAACGGCGGCTGCGAGCCGGCACCCAAGGGATCCCTGCCATTGTCGGCCTAGGGGTGGCGGCGGCTTTGGCAGCCCAAGAGCTGGAGCGGGAGACGGCCCGCCTGCGGCAGTTGCAACGGCAGCTGGCCCAGTTGCTGGCCTCTGTGCCGGGTTTACGGCTGATCGGCCCCTCGGATCTGGAGCAACGCCTGCCCCACCACCTCAGCTACTGCACTGCCGCGATCCCGGGGCACGTGCTGGTGAGGGAGATGAGCCGCCAGGGAATCGCCATCAGCGCCGGCTCTGCCTGTAGCAGCGGCCAGCGGATCCCCAGCCGCATCCTTTTGGCCATGGGCTATTCCGAGGTCGAGGCCCTGGGATCTATCCGCCTCAGCCTGGGCAAGGCCACCACCCAAGCCGCGGTTGAGCAGGTGGCCCGCTCCCTGCAGGCTCTCCTCCGCTCTGCTGCTGGATCCCTTGAGGAGAAGGCAACCCAACCCCTGCCGTCGGCTCCTGCCGCTGAATTGGCGGCTGGGTTAAGGTGATAGAGAGTTACAGGGCTGGTCGTCATGGCTGAGATGAGTCCGTATCAGGTCTTAGGGGTCAGCGAAGAAGCCTCCTTTGAGGAGATCCAATCGGCGCGGGCCCGGCTCCTGGCCAGCTTGGGTGCGGATGAACAGCAGCAGGAGCGGGTGGAACAGGCCTACGACGCCATCCTGATGCAGCGCCTGCGCCTGCGCAAGGAGGGCAAGATCGCCGTCCCCGACCGCATTCGCTACGCCGAACAACGGGCTAGCCGTCCAGAGACAGAACCGAGTTTGACCCGTCCTGCTGCCCAAAATCCCCCCTGGATCAGCCGTTGGCTGGATAGCCCTTCTGCCCCGGATGTGCTCTGGCCCGCCGTGTTGCTGGGAGGGCTGGTGGGTTGGGTTGTCTTGGCCCCTGATGAGTATCCCTCCCTGCAACTGGCGCTGGGGCTGATGACCTGCATCTATTTCCTGTACCGCAAGGAGCGCCGCTTCCTTCGCGCTTTTCTCTTGGCGCTGGCAGGACTGAGCCTAGGACTGATGTTGGCCTACGGCATTGCCCTTCCCCTCACCGGCGGCGATGCCCCCGGCGCCCTGTTGGTGGGGATCACGTTTGGGGTGATGTGGCTGATAACCAGCTTTTTGCGCTAGTTGGGGAGCTTCAGCTACACACTCCTACATGTGTGCTGCCTGTCCATTCAAGTCGTTCCAAGCCGGCTTGAGATACAGCCACTTCAAACAGCAACGAAACGGTTCGTTACGTCGTTCCCTAACTCCCCTCTCCCTCAGGGAGAGGGGTTGGGGGTGAGGGCCCTGAGGGAGAGGGGTTGGGGGTGGTCGCGTGAGCGGCGCGGAGCGCTTGGGCTAGCTCCCTGAGGGAGAGGGGTTGGGGGTGAGGGTCTGGTTTGATTGAACCAGGCGGGCATCCTCTCATCTGCCGAAGCGCCGCTGCCGCGACTGATAGCTGAGCAGGGCTTGGTGAAAGGCGGCGCGGTCGAAATCCGGCCAGAGGATGGGGGTGAAGTACTGCTCGGTGTAGGCCATCTGCCAGAGCAGGAAGTTGCTGATGCGCATCTCGCCGCTGGTGCGGATCAACAGGTCGGGATCGGAGAGGCCGGTGGTGTAGAGAAATTGGGAAAAGAGGGCTTCGTCGATCTGATCCGGTTGCAAAAGTCCCTGTTGCACCAGGGTGGCAATCGAGCGGCAAGCCTGCAGGATCTCCTGTCTGCCGCCGTAGTTGAGGGCCACCGTCAGGCAAATGCCCTCGTTGTGCTGGGTGCGTTCCACCGCATGCAGGATCGTGTCCTGCAAAGACTGGGGCAGGGCCGACAACTGGCCGGCAAACTGGATGCGCACCCCCTGCTGCACCATTTCCGCCAGCTCCTGCCACAGCACCTGCTCAAACAAAGTCATGAGAAAATCGACTTCTTCGCGGGCGCGGCCCCAGTTCTCGGTGGAGAAGGCGTAGGCGGTGAGGGCGGGGATCCCCCAATCATCGCAACAGCGCAACAGCTCCTTCAGGGCCGCTACCCCGCGCTGATGCCCGACACTGCGGGGCAAACCCCGTTTTTGCGCCCACCGCCCGTTGCCATCCATGACCACTGCCACATGGCGGGGCAACAACTGCGGATCCAGGTCGGCAGGCAACTGCAGAAGATGGACAGGAGAAAGGGTCATGCGGCTCAGTCTTTGGGAAGGGTTTTCTCGGGTTTGCGAAAGCGTTTGGCCAGATCGAGCAGGGATCCCCACCAGCGCAGCAGTCCATTGCGCAACCACGGGTGGGCCCACAATCCCTGCAGCGGGGCATCTCGTTTTTTAGCATCGCGGGGATTGCGCAACCGCTGCACCAGCAGTTTGTGTAGCTCGGCACTGGTCAGGGGTCGCTCCAGGCGTCCGCCTTCTGCCAGCGAAATGGATCCCGTTTCTTCTGAGACCACAATACACAAGCAGTTGGCTTGTTCGGTGATCCCCATGGCGGCGCGGTGTCGTGTGCCCAGTTGTCGGGAGGCGGCCCGCTCCGAAACCGGCAGGATCACCCCCGCTGCGCGAATGCGATCCCGGTGGATGACAACGGCCCCATCATGGAGCAAAGTTGAAGTCTGGAAAATCGTCTGCAGGATCTCCCGCGACACCCGCGCCTGGAGAGAGACCCCTTTGTCGGTAAACACCCGCGAGTCAATGGGCTGATCTGGCTCGATTACAATCAGCGCCCCTGTCCGGTTTTGGGAAAGCTCTCGCACCGCCTGCACCAATTCTTCCACCAAATCCTCCTCAGGGTCGTCCTCGTCATTGCCTGCGTTGCCCGGCCACTCAACGCGGATGGCCCTCGCCAGTTGCTCCAGCAGCCGCCGAAACTCCGGCTGAAAGAGCACGCCCATGGCTACAGCTGCGGCCAGGAGCAGGCGATCCAAAATCAGGTGCACCAGCGGCAAGGAGGCTGTGGCCAGGTAGAGCACCAGGAGCACCATAAATCCCCGCACCAGCACCCCGGCCCGGCTCTCGCGGGTGTAGTAGAGGGCCAAAGCCAATAGCAAGACAGCCAGAGCCCAGTCCAAGAGGCTGAGAAAGGTAAATTGCTGTAGCCAAGCCCATAAGGCTGCCAGCATGCCAAAAAACCCCGTTCACGCTCCCCTCATTGCAGACCTTCTGCCTGTGCCGCTCTCAGAACCCTTGTTGACTGCGGCCCCCAGACCAGCCTACCACCCACCTCCTATCTGTTTTCCAGTCTCGCCCGCCCAAGACCGATGTGAGTTGCCCTTGCGGGACAAGCGGTACCCCCTTCCTCAACTGAGACGGCTGTGGTCAACCAACCTCCGCCTCACCGCCGCAGCCGCTCCGGTAAAACATCTTGACGAATTAGGTCGGCATAAGTTTCTCGCCGCAGGATCAGCTGGGCCTCTCCCTCATTGACCAGCACCGCGGCTGGTCGAGGAAAGCGATTGTAATTGGAAGCCATGCTGTAGTTATAGGCCCCCGTTGCCAAAACCACCAGCACTTCCCCTGCCATTGGGGCCGGCAGAAGCACATCCTTCAACAGCACATCTCCCGACTCGCAGTGTTTGCCGGCAATTGTGACCCGCTGCGTGGCCTCGGCCTCAGGGCGGTTGGCCAGAAGGGCGGTGTAGCGGGCTCCGTAGGTGATGGGGCGGGGGTTGTCGGACATGCCGCCGTCGATGGTGATGTAGAGACGTCCTTCGGGCAGGCCATCGCCCGGCGGGATCCGCTTTTGCCCCCCCAGGGTATAGGCGGTAACAGCAGCCGGCCCAATCACGGATCGTCCAGGCTCGCAGAGCACCTTGGGCAGCGAGATCCCGGCTTCTGCAAAAGCCTGTTGCACCGCTGTCGCCACTGTTTCCACCCACTCCGGAATGGAGGGGGGATCGTCGGATTCGACATAGCGGATCCCCAGGCCCCCACCCACATTCAGCTCTTGCAGAGGCAGCCCTCGCTCCAGCCCTTGCCGCCAGATCTGAGCCAGCACCCCTGCCAGATCCCGGTGTCCTTGCAGATCAAAAATCTGGGATCCGATGTGGGCGTGCAGCCCGACGCACTCCAACTGGGGATGGGCAGCTATCCGATCCATCGCTTCCGGCAGTTGCCATCGCCCGATGCCGAATTTGCTATCGGTTTGGCCGGTGCGGATGTACTCGTGGGTGTGGACATCGATACCGGGGTTAACCCGCAGCAACAGGCGGGCTGGTCGTTCAGAGGTGGCCAGGGCAGCCACCTGCTGCAGCTCGTAGAGGCTATCCACCACCAAAGTACAGCCCGTTTCCAGAGCCAGGTTCAGCTCCTCAACAGACTTGGCGTTGCCGTGCAGGTAGAGATCTTCGCCTTTGGCTCCTGCCTGCACAGCCGTGTACAGCTCCCCGCCGGAAGCCACATCCAGTCCCAGCCCCTCCTGCAGGGCCAAAGCACAAATGGCCAAGCAATTCCAGGCTTTCGTGGCGTACAAAACCCGGAATTCCCCCGCGTAGCAGCGGGCCCAGGTGTGGCGGTAGAGCCGGCACGCCTGCCGCAGAGTCCACTCGTCCAGGATGTAGAGAGGGGATCCAAACTGGCGCACCAGCTCCACCACGTCGCAGCCGCCAATTTCTAGGTGCCCCCGGCTGTTGATGCGGCTGGTCAGGGGGCGCAAAGACTGGTTGGGAGAAACTTGTTCGACGGGGGTGGGGGTGCCAAGGGTTGAAACCATAGTGACGAGCAAAAAGACTGTCCTACACCCTATCAAGTTTTCTCTCCAGTTTGGCCGAGGAAAGGCCCTCAAGCCCGCGCTTGCCAGGGGGATGGCTGCCTGCCCGGCCCCGCTAGGGCACGTTCCTCACAAGTGGATTCGATCTTGGCTGGCACTTTCTGCTACTATAGAAGGCCAGTGTCTGGGGGTCGATGCCCGAGGGGTTAAAGGGGGCGGACTGTAAATCCGCTGGCTTACGCCTACGTTGGTTCGAATCCAACTCGGCCCACCATCGGGTTTGCCCACGTGGCTCAGTGGTAGAGCACCCCCTTGGTAAGGGGGAGGTCACGAGTTCAATCCTCGTCGTGGGCTTACAGGATGTGGGTGGCCCCTGTTGGCTGGGGCAGAGTCTCGCCTGGCTTGCAGACCTCGCCGCTGAGAGAGAAGGCCCGTGTAGCCGTGATGCGCACCGGCACCAGGGATCCCTTCAGTTGTTCCGGATCCCCTGCGAAGAACACCAAGCGATTGCCGCGGGTGCGCCCCATGGCCTGGCGGGGGTTTTTCGGGTTGGGGCCTTCCACCAGCACCTCCTGCACTTGGCCCAGGAGTCGAGCGCTGCGGGCGGCAGCCACCTCGGCCACCAGTCGGTTCAGCCGTTGCAGGCGATCGCTTTTTTCCTCTTCCGGCACTTGGTCAGGCCACTCCGCCGCAGGGGTGCCGGGACGGGGGGAGTAGGCGGCGGTATTTAACAAGTCAAAGCCGATATCCCGCACCAGTTGCAGGGTTTCTTGGAACTGGGCTTCTGTTTCGCCCGGAAAGCCGACGATGGCATCGGCGCTGATGGCCGCTTCCGGCATGTATTGGCGGATGAGCTGGATGAGTTGGCGATAGCGATCCTGGGTGTAGCCGCGCCGCATCCGCTTGAGCACGGCGTTGCTGCCTGCCTGGAAGGGGATGTGGAAGTGCTCGCAGACTTTGGGCAGCTCGGCGCAGGTGGCGATCAGCTCCTCGGTGAAGTAGCGCGGGTGGCTGGTGGCAAAGCGGATCCGCTCGATCCCTTCCACCGAATGGACGAAGCGCAACAGGCTGGCCAGGTTGGTCTTGGGATCCAGATCCCGCCCGTAGGCGTCGATGTTCTGGCCCAGCAAGGTCACCTCGCGGTAGCCCGCCCGGGCCACGTCTTCGATCTCGGCGCGAATGGCCTGAGGTTGGCGCGACTGCTCTTGTCCCCGCACCAGCGGCACGATGCAATAGGTGCAGCGTTCGTTGCAGCCGTAGATGACGTTGATCCAAGCGGTTACCTGGCTGTCGCGGCGGGGCTTGGTGATGTCTTCTGGGATCTCGATGGGATCGGTGGCCACCACCTGGTTGCCGGCCTCCACCTGCGCCAGCAGATCCCCAAGGCGGTTCACGTACTGGGGGCCCATGACCAGATCCAACTCGGGGACGCGGCGCAACAACTTTTCTCCCTCTTGCTGAGCCACACAGCCGGCCACGATGAGCTTGATGGCCGGGTTTTTCCGTTTGCGCTGCGCCTGGATGCCCAGGTAGGAATACACCTTCTGCTCAGCATTGTCGCGGATGGTGCAGGTGTTGTAGAGAACCAAATCCGCCTGCGACTCATCTTCGGTGGCCACATACCCCAGCGACTCCAGGATCCCGGCCATGCGCTCGGTGTCGGCGCGGTTCATTTGGCAGCCGAAGGTGATGGTGTGGTAAGTGGGAGCAGCCATGGGAAGAACAGCACCAAAAGCCATCATTTTGAGCTTAGCGGATCCCTGACGGTTACGGAGTTTGCGACTGCATCGGCTAATCTGGAAAGGATCCTTACCCTGGCAAAGGTGCATGTTGCCAAAGCATCGTCCCAAGCAACTGTCGCTGGGCCCTCTGGAATCGGAAATCCTGGATATCCTTTGGGATTTGGGCAGTGCCAGCACCCGGCAAATCCACGAGCGCATCTTGGCCGATCCGGATCGAGAGCTGGCCTATGCGTCGGTAACCACCGTCTTGCAGCGCCTGAGCCAGAAGGGCTGGGTGAGCTGTGAGCGCCGCACCGATGCGCAGGGGCGAAACCTACCGATGCTGTGGCGGCCCCGTCTTTCTCGTCAGGAAGCGGCCAGCCTCAGGGCCTTCACCCACCTGCAACAATTTTTGGCCGTGGGGGATCCGGATACGGTGGCAGCCTTTGCCGACAGCCTGGATCAGGCCAGTGTGTCCCAGTTGCAGGCGATTGCCGAACGGCTGCGGGCAGCTCGTCAAGCTAGGAGGGAGACGCGATGAGCCACTTGGGCATGTTGGCACTGGGCTTAGGCCTCAGTTGGCTGTGGCGGGCGCAAGTGCGTCTGGATAAAGGTGGCGGGTGGGGCCGACGTTGGCAGCGAGCTTGGCTCCATTTCTTGCTGCCGCCGCTGCTTTTGCTGACAACTGCTTTGGCCTTGGCCTGGATGGGGCCATGGGGACAAATGGCCGGGTCGGGGGGCTGGTTCTGCTACGGCTGTGCCCTGCTGCTGCTGGCTGTGGCCGGCGGCGTGGCCTTGCGCTGGATGTGGGAATACTGGTGCTCCTATCGACGCGCCCACCTACAGGCTCTGGCCCAAGTGGATTTGCATGGCTCTCCAGCCTATGTGCTGGACTTGGAGATCCCTTTTGCCGCCCAAGTGGGGGTGTGGAATTCGCGGCTGGTGGTCAGCCGCGGCCTGCTGGAGCAATTGGATGAGGAGCACTTGCGGGCTGTGATCGCCCACGAAGAGGCCCACCGCCACTACCGCGACACCCTCTGGATGTTTGGGGTGGGCTGGCTGCGACGCCTCACCGGCTGGCTGCCCAACACCGAGATCCTCTGGCAGGAATTGCTCACCCTGCGGGAGCTGCGGGCGGATCGCTGGGCGGCCCAACGGGTGGATCCCTTGCTGTTGGGAGAAGCCTTGCTGCAGGTGGTGGGCTATGGGGTGGGGGATCAACTGGCATCAGCTTGGGTTGGCTTTGCAATGGCCGTGAGTTCAGACCCAGGACAACGGCTGCAAGAGCGCATCGATGCCCTGCTGCAGCAGGCAGAGTTAGAGCCTGTCGATCCCTTACCCAGTGCTCCAGTTCAGGGTTGGGCTTGGTTAGGGTTGGCCCTGTTGCCTTTGCTGGCGATTCCGTTCCATAGCTGATTGCGGTAGCGGGACGGAGTCCCAGAATCTGGCAGAATGCGCTACTCTAGGTCAGGCTTTCTGACTTCTACCGACTTACGGCAGTGCAGACCAACTTTTCCCTTTCTGAGGCGACTGGGTCGGCCTGTGATCCCCTGACGCGGGCGCAGATCCTCATTGAGGCTTTGCCCTACATCCAGCAGTACCAGGGTCGCGTCATTGTCATCAAATATGGCGGCGCCGCCATGGTGCATCAGGAACGGCGGGCCGAGGTGTTACGGGACATCGTCTTTCTGGCCTGCGTTGGCATCCGTCCGGTGCTGGTGCATGGAGGAGGCCCGGAGATTAACAGTTGGCTGCAAAAGCTGGACATTCCCTTCAAGTTTGTGGACGGCCTGCGGGTGACCGATGCCGCCACCATGGAGGTGGTGGAGATGGTGCTGGTGGGCAAGGTCAACAAGCAGATTGTACAGCTCATCAGCTTAGCGGGCGGCTCGGCGGTGGGGCTGTGCGGTCGGGATGGCAATTTGATCAAGGCGCGCTCCCAGGGCCGGGCGGAAATCGGCTTTGTGGGAGAAGTCAGCACCATCAACCCCCAGTTGGTGCAAACTCTGTTGGAGGGCGGCCAGATCCCGGTGATCTCCAGCGTGGCCGCCGACGAGACGGGCCAAGCCTACAACATCAATGCCGATACGGTAGCCGGGGAGCTGGCGGCCTCTCTAGGGGCAGAAAAGCTGATCCTTCTCACCGACACCCCCGGCATTCTCAGGGATCCCCAAGATTCTGGATCCCTGATTACGCTTCTGGATATCGAGATGGCCCGCCAGTTAATCCAGAGCGGCGTGGTCAGAGGCGGCATGATCCCCAAGGTGCAGTGCTGCATTCGCGCCTTGGCTCAAGGGGTGCGGGCCGCCCACATCCTAGACGGGGGATCCCCGCATTCCCTGCTCTTGGAACTGCTAACCGATGCCGGCGTGGGCACTAAGCTTGTCCCTTCCCAATTTTCCGCCCAGTTGGAGGGACTGAACAGCGGGCCTGCTAGGCTTCCTTAACGTTTTTGGGTGTCAGTCAGTGAGCCTTGCCACCTCTCCCCCCGCTGCCGATTTAAGTAGGGATCCCCAACCCCGGCGAGAAAGTGACTGGCGACTGCTGCGGCTGCTCTGGCCCTATGCCCGGCGGCACCTGAAGCTGTTGTTGGCCGCCTTGGCCTTTTTGCCGCCCCTGGCCCTAGCCGATGCGGTGCAGCCCTTGATCCT
>NZ_JANSJB010000007.1:37815-42680 GCF_047462355.1 Synechococcus sp. H55.9
TCGCCCAAGGCAACAGTGGGATCCTCGCCGGCCTCTGGCCCTACGTGGGCCTGTTGATCCTCACCCTGCTGGCCCGCTGGGTTTTTCAAGCCTTGGAAGGGTATACCAGCCAGAAGCTGGGGCAGTTGATGACCCGCGACATCCGCAATGATCTCTTTGCCCACGTGCTGGCCCTGCCGGCCCAATTTTTCGATCGCACCCCGGTGGGCAAGTTGATCACCCGCATCACCAGCGATGTAGAAGCTCTGGGGGATGTGTTTTCCACCGGCGCGGTCGGCATCGTCAGCGACCTCTTTACCCTGGCGGTAATCGCGGTGGTAATGCTCAGCCAGCGCTGGGATCTGGGCCTGCTGCTGATCCTCATTGTCCTGCCGGTTAGCGCTGTGGTCATCGAGCTGCAGCGCCGCTTTCGCGATGCCAACTTCCGCGTGCGGGAAGAGCTCTCCAAGCTCAACGCCTGGATCCAGGAAAACGTCTTGGGCATTGCCGTGGTGCAACTGTTTCGGCGGGAGCGGCTCAACAGCGAGATTTTTCAAACCATCAACCGGCGCTACATCCAAGAGGTGGATCAGACCATCCTCTACGACTCTGCCCTTTCCGCCGTTTTGGAGTGGGTTGCCTGGCTGGCGGTGGCCGCTCTCCTGTGGGTGGGGGGGCAGCAGGTGCTGGCAGCCGGAGGGGGATCCCTGCCTTTGCCCCGAGAACCCCTCACCTTCGGCAGCCTCTACGCCTTCATTCTCTTTTCCCAGCGCTTTTTCAACCCCCTGCGCCAGTTGGCGGAAAAGTTCACCGCCCTGCAGGCGGGGTTCACCGCCGTGGAACGCATCGACCACATCCTCAGCCTGCCCGTCGCCATCCAGGATCCCGTCCAGCCGCGCCACCTGCCCCCAACGGCCAAAGGGGAGGTGCAGTTCGAGCAGGTCTGGTTTGCCTACAACCCCGGCGAGTGGGTGCTCAAAGACCTCAGCTTCACCATCCGCCCCGGCGAAAAGGTCGCCCTGGTGGGGCCCACCGGCGCCGGCAAAAGCTCCATCATCCGCCTACTTTGCCGCCTTTACGAGGTAACTCGCGGCTGCATCCGCATCGACGGCGTGGACATTCGCGATCTGCCCCAGGCCGAGCTGCACCGTCACCTGGGCGTGATCCTGCAGGACGGATTCTTGTTCTCTGGAGATATCCAGCAAAACATCACCCTGGGAGAGAAGGGCGAGCTGGCAGAAGTAGAGCGGGTGGCCCGCCAACTCCACCTGCACGAGTTCATCCGCGAGCTGCCCCAGGGCTACGCCACCCCCGTGCGGGAGCGGGGCAGCAACCTCTCCAGCGGCCAAAAACAGCTCATTAGCTTTGTGCGGGCCCTGTGGCGGGATCCGAAAATCTTGGTCTTGGATGAGGCCACCGCCAGCCTGGATGTGGGCACGGAGGCCCTGATCCAATCCGCCCTGGAAACCCTGCTACGGGATCGCACCGCCCTCATCATCGCCCATCGCCTCTCCACCATCCGCAATGTGGATCGCATCTTGGTTCTGCAGCGGGGGGAACTGAAAGAACAGGGATCCCACGCCGAGCTCATGGCCCGCAACGGCCTCTACGCCAAGCTCTACCGGCTGCAAGGTCTGGGCGGCTAGCGACCGGCACCAAAGCGAGACCCAAGCGCCCGCAGGGTGGTGAAGCTGGCGTCCGCAAGGGCAACTCGAGCTTTGCAGAGCAACAGATTGCCACTGTCCAGGGCAATGTCCTTTAAGCTGGCCAAACCATCGCCGGTTTGCACCAGGGCACGGCGGCCCCAACTGGAGAAATTTTTGCTGAGGGTGTTGATTAAGCGTTCCATAGGGATTGCCCACTCCGCTCCTGAGTCTCCTACTTAGCCTACTCCCCCACCCGCAGATGTCCACAAGCCCAAAAGATATCGAGAAAATTATTACAGATTGTTAAAAGCTTGCCGTCAAAGCGGCAGGCTGGCTATGATGGCCTTCAAGTTTGGCAAGCAACTCAGAAAAGCGGTTAGCCATGAATCATCGGCCAGAAGTAGTGGAAGGCACAGAGGTCAAGCAGAAGGTAACTCTGTATCTCTCACCTGACCTGTACCGGAATCTGAAGATTCGGGCTGCCGTGGAGCAAGAGCCAATGTCAGCGGTGGCAGAGAAGGCCCTCACCTTTTATCTGCTGCACCCAGAAGTTATCGAAGGCGTACAAGGCAGCGCCTACCGCGTCCATCGGTGCCCTGAGTGCGGCCATCGGTTTGTCATCCGCAACGGAGAGGTGGTTTCGCTGCACCAGCCATCGGCTGAGGAAGCCATTCTCGAAGAGGTGGAGCCAGAATACTGGGGATCGGCTGCCGGCTCGGAAGAGCAACGGCAAGATGCGTTGGTGCCCTGCTAAAACGCTTCTAGGTGGGCTCCTTTGGCAACTGAAGCTAGACAGGAGCAAACACCAGCACAAAAGGTTTCTAAGATTCACTCAACAAGGACATCTTCCCAAGCGCGATCCAAGCCCAAGCAACCCAAACTCCGTTTTTCTCCCTTTCTGTCGCTTTCCTTAGATTTCCCCTCTGCAGTTGGTGTTTCCCATGCAAGAGCTCAGCATCCTCATTCAAGCTCAATACCCACTGCTGTACCTGCTTACCCCAGAGGAGGAACGGGCGGAAGCGGCTCTGGCAGCGATTGCCCGCACCCTGAGGCCCCAGCGCCGCCTATTCATCTGGACAGTTACCCACGGCATCATCGAATACGGCAACCCCCGCAGCCTCACCCAGCACAACACCCAATCTCCCCAGCCGGCCATCCAGTGGGTGATGGAGCAAAAGGATCCCGCCATCTGCGTCTTCAAGGATCTGCACGACTTTTTGGACAACACCGAGGTCAAGCGTTGGCTGCGCGATGCCATCGCCAGCTTGAAGGGATCCCACAAAACCATCTTGCTCATGTCGCCGGTGCAGGTGATCCCCGTCGAGCTGGAGAAAGACATTTGCGTAGTCGACTTTCCCCTGCCGGACATGGCTGCCCTGGAGCGCACCCTCAACCGGCAGTTGGAGCAGCTTCCCCGCGGCGGATCCGTAAGCCCTGAGACGCGAGAAAAGCTGGTCAAAGCGGCCCTGGGCCTGACGCAGGATGAGGCGGAAAAAGTTTACCGCAAGGCGGTGGTGACGCACGGTCGCCTCAGCGAGGCGGAGGTCGATATCGTTCTCTCTGAGAAAAAGCAACTGATCCGCCGCAACGGCATCCTTGAGTTCATCGAAGAAGATGAGACGATCGAGGCGGTCGGCGGTCTGGAGGAATTGAAGCGTTGGCTGCTACAGCGCTCTGAGGCCTTTACCGAGAGGGCCCGTGCCTACGGCCTGCCTCAGCCCAAGGGGCTTTTGATTCTGGGGGTGCCCGGCTGCGGCAAGTCCCTGATCGCCAAGACCACCGCCCGTCTCTGGGGTTTGCCGCTGCTGCGCCTAGATATGGGCCGCGTCTATGATGGCTCTATGGTCGGCAAGTCAGAGGCCAACCTGCGCAGCGCCCTGCGCACCGCCGAATCGCTGGCACCGGCCATCCTCTTTATCGACGAGCTGGACAAAGCCTTCGCCGGCTCGGCAGGCTCTAGCGACTCCGATGGCGGCACCTCCAGCCGCATCTTTGGCTCCTTCCTCACCTGGATGCAGGAGAAGCGTTCGCCGGTGTTTGTCATGGCCACGGCCAACCGCGTAGAGCGCCTGCCGGGCGAGTTCCTGCGCAAGGGCCGTTTTGACGAGATTTTCTTCGTGGATCTGCCCAACATCAACGAGCGCATGGAGATCTTCCGGATCCACCTGAAGAAGCGGCGGCGCGACATCAGCCGCTTTGATCTGCGCCAGCTAGCAGCGGCCTGCGAGGGCTTCTCCGGCGCGGAGATCGAACAAGTTTTGATTGCTGCCATGTACGAAGCGTTTGCCCAGAACCGCGAATTTACGCAACTGGACATTTTGGCAGCAACGAAAGCAACTCAACCGCTATCTCGCACCATGACGGAGCAAGTGGTAGCGTTGAGGGAATGGGCCCAGCAGCGGGCTCGGCCTGCAGCAGCCTCTGTAGCCGAGTACCAGCGGCTGGAGTTCTAGGAGGAGTGAGAAGCCAGAGTTGCCTTGGCAGAGGCAAAAATGGCAAAACCCCCACTTTGAACGTTGCCCATTGTTTGTGTTGATGTTCCAAACCCTAAACACAGGAGAGAAACACCATGTCTCATTTTAGCACCTTGCGCACCAAGATCACCGATGGCCAGATTCTGGTTAACTCCCTGCGCGATCTCGGCTACACCGTCAAGATGAACGCCGATGTGCGTGGCTACAACGGCCAGCGTGTTCGTGCCGACATCGTGGCCCAATTGGAAGGCGACTACGATCTGGGCTGGTCCAAGAACCCCGACGGTTCCTACGACCTGATCGCCGATCTGTGGGGCGTGGCCAAGAAGCACAACCAAACCGAGTTGATCAACTCCATCAACCAGAAGTACGCCGTCAACAAGACCTTGGCCGAGGTGAAGCGTCCTGGCTTGAACAACGCCAACGTTAAAGTGGTGATGCACTAAGCCGGATCCAGTCTCGCCATTGCTGCGGCCATCTGCGCCGAGTAGATCAAAAGAGGGGCTGAACTCAGCCCCTACTTTTTTGCTGCTTTTGGGTTGGATGAGCCGAGCAGGAACCTACACTACGCTTCGCTGAGGGCGGCAATACCAGGCAGCTCTTTGCCCTCCAGCAGCTCCAGGCTGGCGCCGCCGCCGGTGGAGATGTGGGTCATCTTGTCCGCTAGGCCAACTTTTTCCACAGCTGCTACCGAGTCGCCGCCGCCAATGATGGTGATGGCCCCGGCCTGGGTGAGGTCGGCCAGGGTGCGGGCAATGGCTTCTGT
>NZ_JANSJB010000007.1:42780-52447 GCF_047462355.1 Synechococcus sp. H55.9
ACCGAGTCGCCGCCGCCAATGATGGTGATGGCCCCGGCCTGGGTGAGGTCGGCCAGGGTGCGGGCAATGGCTTCTGTGCCCGCGGCAAAGCGGTCGAATTCAAATACGCCCATCGGCCCGTTCCAGACTACGGTTTGGCACCCCTGCAGGGCAGCCTGGAAGGCTTTGACCGATTCGGGGCCGATGTCCAAGCCCATCCAGTCGTCGGGAATGGCGTGGATGGAAACCGTCTGGGCGTTGGCGTCTTTGTCAAACTTATCGGCCACCACCACATCCACCGGCAGCAGCAGCTCTACGCCCCGCGCTTTGGCCTTCTCCATCAGAGAGCGGGCCAGCTCCAGCTTGTCAGTTTCCACCAAAGACTTGCCGGTTGGGATCCCTTGGGCTTGGTAGAAGGTGAAGATCATGCCGCCGCCCAGCAGGAGCTTGTCCACTTTTTCCAGCAGCCGCTCAATGACGCCAATCTTAGTAGAGACTTTGGAGCCGCCGATGATGGCCGCCAGAGGTCGCTGGGGGTTCTCGATGGCGCCGGAGAGAAACTGCAGCTCCTTTTCCACCAGGTAGCCGGCCACGGCAGGCTGGAGGTAGGCGGTGACGCCGGCGGTGGAGGCGTGGGCGCGGTGGGCGCTGCCAAAGGCATCGTTGACGAATAGATCAGCCAGGGAGGCCAGCTTGCGAGCAAACTCCGGGTCGTTGGCTTCCTCTTCCGGGTAAAAGCGAACGTTTTCCAAGAGGGCCACCTGTCCGTTTTCCAGGCGGCTGACCACGGCTTCCGCCTCAGGGCCAATGCAGTCGGGCGCAAAGGCCACCGGCTGGCCCAAGAGCTGGGAAAGACGGGTGGCCACAGGGGCGAGGCTATTGCCCTCGCGGGTGATCTGGAGGGCGCCGGTCTCTTTGTCTTTTTTGATGGGGCGGCCCAGGTGGCTGGTGAGGATGACCTTGGCCCCCGCCTGGGCCAGAGCTTGGATGGTGGGCAGCGAGGCGCGGATGCGGGTGTCGTCGGTAATGTTGCCCTGGGGATCCAGAGGGACGTTGAAATCGGCGCGCACCAGCACACGCTTGCCGGTCAGATCAAAGCCCGATGACAGCAGGGATCCCAGTGTTTGTTTGGCCATCGTCGTCCCTCCCCCTGGAACCAAGAGAATCGCTTTTTTACTTTTTCTTCCGTATCCTACCAGGGATCGGATCCCGGCGGGAAACAAGTGCTCTCCGGGTTCTCTCCCCACCGCCGGTGGCTGGAGCGATTGTAACGGTTTGCAAATAGAATAAATAATGTTGCTCATTGTCATCATCATGCGTGTTGCCATTGCTGGAGGGGGGCTGGCGGGGCTGGCCTGTGCCAAGTATCTGTGTGATGCCGGGCATCAGCCGCTGCTGTTTGAGCGGCGGGATGTGCTGGGGGGGCTGGTGGCCGCCTGGAAGGATGCCGACGGGGACTGGATTGAGACGGGTTTGCACAACTTTTTCGGCGCCTACCCCAACACCTTGCAACTGTTCCAGGAGCTGGGTATCTCCGATCGCCTGCAGTGGAAGGAACACAGTTTGATCTTCAACCAGCCGGACAAGCCGGGCACCTACTCCCGCTTTGACCTGCCGGACATTCCCGCTCCCTTCAACGCCATTGTCGGCATCCTGCGCAACAACGACATGCTCACCTGGAGCGAAAAGGTGAAATTTGCCCTGGGCCTAGTGCCGGCCATGGTGCGGGGCCAGCGCTACGTGGAGCAGATGGATCGCTACAGCCTCTTAGAATGGCTGCGCCGGCAGGGCATCGATGAGCGGGTCAACACGGATATTTTTATCGCCGTCTCCAAGGCGTTGGCGTTCATCAACCCGGACGAGATCTCGGCCATGGTGCCCCTGACGGCCCTGAACCGCTTTTTGCGCCAAAAGGACGGCTCGAAGATCGCCTACCTGGATGGCGCCCCGCCGGAGCGGCTTTGCCAGCCGATGGTGGACTCCATCGTAGCCCGCGGCGGCCAGGTGCATTTGAATGCGGCGCTGCAGGCCATCGACCTCAACCCCGACGGCAGTGTAGCGGGCTTTCGCTTTCTCACCCCTGCCGGGCCGCTTCAGGTCACCGCCGACGCCTACGTCTCAGCCCTTTCGGTGGATGCACTCAAAGAGCTGCTGCCGGCCCGGTGGTGGGAACTGCCCTATTTTCAGCAACTGCGCGAGCTGGAAGGGGTGCCGGTGATCAGCCTGCAGATTTGGTTTGACCGCAAGCTCACCCACATCGACCACTCGCTGTTTTCCCGCTCGCCGCTCTTGAGCGTGTATGCCGACATGAGCAACACCTGCCGCGGCTATGCGGATCCACAGCGCTCGATGCTGGAGCTGGTGCTGGCCCCGGCTGCCGAGTGGATCGACCGCAGCGACGAGGAGATCTTCGCCGCCACGCTGGAGGAGCTCCAAAAACTCTTTCCCCAGCACCTCACCGGCCCCAACCCGGCGCGGGTGCGCAAATGGGTGGTGGTGAAAACGCCGCGCTCGGTCTATAAGGCCACACCGGGCCGGCAGCAATACCGTCCCACTCAGGTCACCCCCATCCCCAACTTTTTCTTGGCGGGCAGCTACACCCTGCAACCCTTCCTGGGCAGCATGGAGGGGGCCATCCTCTCCGGCAAGTGGGCAGCCGAGGCCATCAGCAAGGGGAGCCCATCCCCGGCGGCTGCGCTCTCAAGGTTGGCAACCGCAGGGGTTTGATCGCCTCATTTGGAGCAACCTGACTGTCGGGGCTATCCAGCCTGTCCGCTTTCCCGTAGTGTTGAGATGTGCCCTCGCTGTCCCCATCTGGCCCCGCGCCCCTGGAGATGAGCCCGATGAGTCCGCTGGAGCAATCTTTTGCCCTCTGCCGCCAGATCACGGCCAAGCACGCCAAGACGTTTTATTTGGGATCCCTGCTCTTGCCTCGACCCAAGCGGCGGGCCATCTGGGCCATCTATGCTTGGCTGCGGCAGACCGATGAGTTGCTGGATGGGCTGGAGGCCAGCCAGACGGCGGTGGAAGTCACCCGCAGCAAGCTGGAGCAGTGGGGATCCCATCTGGAGTCCTTGTTCCAGGGGGGGGAGCCGCAAGCCCCCACCGACCTGGCCTTGATCCACACCATCCACACCTACCGCCTCTCGATTGAGCCCTTCCGCGAGATGCTGCGGGGGCAAAGCATGGATCTGGACACCCGGCGCTACGCCACCTGGGAAGACCTGCGGGTTTACTGCTACCGGGTGGCCGGGGTGGTGGGGCTGATGTGCTCGGAGATCATGGGGTTTGTGCCGGGTCGGGATGGCCGCGAGGAGGCGGTGGCCCTGGGGATCGCCATGCAACTGACCAACATCTTGCGCGATGTGGGGGAAGATGCCCGCCGCGGGCGGATCTATTTGCCTCTGGAGGACTTGCGCCGCTTCAACTACTCAGAGCGGGATTTGTTTAACTATGTCATCGACGAGCGCTGGATGGCCCTGATGGACTACGAGATCCGGCGAGCTCGAGAGCTCTATGCCCAAGCGGAACGAGGGATCCCTACCCTGCAGCCGGACTCCCGCTGGCCGGTGGCCGCTTCTTTGATGCTCTACCGGCAGATCCTCAACGCCATCGAGCGCAACCACTACCAGGTGTTTCGCACTCGGGCCTATGTGTCCACCCTGAGCAAGGCGCTGGCGCTGCCGGTGGCCTGGTGGCGCTCCAACTACTACGGCTATTAGTAGTGACAGCAAGCCGTTTCCCACTGCGGATCCCAGTGGGCAAGCCCCAAACCCGTAAAGAGCGAGGAAAACCTATGGTGATGCCCTATCGGCAAATCTGGGAAGACAGTTTAACCATCTTCTGGCGCGACTGGCTGGATCTGCGCGGGCGGGTCTGGCAGGTGGTGGCTTCGGGGCTGGTGGCCCCCCTCATCTACATCGTTGCTTTTGGGGTGGGGCTGGGCGGATCCCTGCGGGCCGAGGCCCTGGCTGACGTAGGCGGATCGACGGCGGCAGGTTCCTATTTACGCTTTATTTTGCCGGGGATGGTGGCTCTTTCGGCCATGACGATTAGCTTTGCCGGCACTACTTTCTCCATTTGTGGATCGCGGCTGTTTACCAAGAGCTTTGAGGAGCTGCTGCTCTTGCCGGTGCATCCGCTGGCGCTGCATTTGGGCAAGGTGTTGGCGGGCATTGCCCGCGGCCTGCTCACGGCCTTGGGAGTGTTGGCGGTGGGGGTGCTGGGGACAGGAGCCTGGGGCCTCCTCCATCCCCTGGCGCTGTTGGTGCTGCTTTTGGATTGCGCTGTCTTTGCCGGCATCGGGGTAATCGCCGGCTTAAAGGTGCCCAGCTTGGAGAGTGTGGGCGTGCTCACCAACTTTTTGATTACGCCCATGTCCTTTCTGGGGGCCACTTTTTTTGATCCCAGCCAGTTGCCAGGCTACCTACAGGTGCTGGTCTATTGCCTGCCCCTTTCCTACGCCAGCATCGGCATGCGGGCAGCCGCCTACCAGCCCCCTGCCCAGTTCCCCTGGTACACAGTGGCGGTGCTGGCGGGGTTGGCAACCCTTCTGGCCCTGGTGGGTGCCTACCTGTTTTCCCACCAGCAGGATTAGTTGCCCTTGCCAAACACCTCTGGGTAGCGGGCCAGTTGCTCCTGCAGGTCTTGGTCGTAGCGCAGGGCAATTACCCGGTAGCCTTGTCCCAAAAGCTGGGAGCGCACTTGGCGATCCTGGGCAGCCTGGTCGGGCTCGTCATGCACTGCGCCATCGCAAAAAACACAGACGTTGGGCTCGTAGAAGAAGTCGACCACGCAGCGGGGATCAGGGATGGCCTTCTGGGCGTCGTCGGGAAGGCGGTAGCCTTCTTCGGCCAGCAACTCCAGAAAGCGGCGCTCCAGGTGCGAGCGAGGGTCGATGAGCTGGCGCAGCCACTCCAGCTGCTCTTGGCGGGAGCGGCCCAGGGGACGCAGCTCGGTGCGGCTGTGGGCCAGCTCTCCCAGAAGATCCCGGATCTGGTGGCGGTCCAGCTGCAGCGCCTCCCGTTGGTTGGCGTAGCTGAGCAGGCACTCGTAGCAGGCGGCGCGGCACTCAGGCCGCAGGTCTTGGATCCCGGCTTCTGAGAGCTGGAAGTGGCAGATCTCCAGGGCTGCTCGCGCCACCTCCGCCATGGCCTCTGGCTCCTCCACCAACCGCTGCAGGACGCCGGCTCCCCCTTCTGCCGTCTCGTAAAACAGCAGGGCCCGATGGGATCCCTGGCCAATGGACTCGGCGGCCAGCTCCGTCTCTTCTAGCTCAAAGGCCTCTTCGATCCCCCGCTTGAGGGCGTAGCGCAGGCTGGTTTCTAAAGGTTGGGGATCCCCTAAACCGGGCTGCGCCAGGCGCACCAGTAGCAGGTTGTGGGTACTGCGCACCGCCAGGCGGATGGACTGCAAGGAGGCTCGGTTGGACAAGCCCGCCCTGCTCCGCTCAAGCTGAGCTCGCGAGGGGACTTCCCCATTTTCAAAGTTGACCGAGAACCCCCGCCCTCCACTTCCCCGCCAGCCGTGGTTGATGCGCAGCAGGGTGGCCGCCGGGGCATAGCGCAACTGCAGCAGGGGGGTTTGTCCGCTCAGCACATCAGCTTCTTGGACGCGGTAGCCAGAGCTTTCGGAAGCAAACTGGAAGAAGGTCTGCAGCTCGTAGCCTTGTCGCCGCCGCTCCTCTTCGTCAGCCGTGATGCGATCCCGTCGCCGCATGCGCACATTGGGCATTTCCAGAAGCTGGGTCAAGAGGCTATTTTGCCCATCGAACGGGGTGCCGCAGACCGGACAGCGATCTAGGTAGGGATCCGCAAAGGCCCCACAGCTAAAACAGAGCTTGTGGCTACTTTTGCGCTCCTCCAGACCGCCGGGCGGCGCCTGGAACGCCACCGCTTCCCACTGGCAGCCTTCGTGGTAGAGGAAGTTGTGGGGAGCAAACTCGCGGATGGCCAAAAAGCGGGGCCGGGCGATGAACTCCCCCTCGCCGCCGCGGGGCACCCAGGCCCGCACGGGCAAGGCCGGAAAGTTGTAGCCGGGCAGGAAGCCTTCGCTGGCCAAGTAGCGGTAGGGGTAGAAGTCGCTTTCCTCCCGCTGGGTGTCGATTTGGAGCAGCAGATTCCGCTGGCGCAGGGCTTCCCGCTGGCGGCGCTCGGCTTCCTGCTGGTCTTTCTTTTCGCGAGTCGTCTGGAGCTGGCGGTTAGCGGCTTCCAACTGCTGGGTGGCAGCCCGATAGAGTTCTCGCCAGCGGTCGAAAGCTCGGTCAAAAGCCTGGGGCGCCTCTTCGATGACCTGCTGGAGCCAGCGGCGGCTAAACCAGCCGCTCTGATCCAGAACCTCTCGATCGGCGGCCAAGAGCGCCTCCACCCGCTCCATCACCTCTTGCCGGGCCGCTTCCCCTAGCTGGATTTGGGCAGCCACCTCTTCCCGCAGGGGCAGCCCCTCGCGATCCAAATCGAGAACTCTTTCCATGGAGTTACCCAGGGGCAGGCGTACCTGGGCCAGCCAAACGGCGTGGATGTGAGCCCGCAGTAGCGCCTCGTTGGTTAAGTCCAGGCGGGGAGGGCGGACACGACCGGCCACCATCTCGGCGCGGCGGCGGAAGTAGTACTGGTCGTGGCTGTTGAAGGCGCCGCAGTAGCTGAGGATTAGCCCCGCCTGCCCCTGGCGACCTGCCCGACCGCTGCGCTGGGCGTAGTTGGCCGGAGTGGGCGGCACGTTGCGCAGATGCACCAGATCCAAATCGGCAATATCGACCCCCAGCTCCAGGGTTGGCGAGCAGACCAAGTAGGGAAGGCGGCGAGCTTGGTCTTCCCCGCGAAAGCGCTTTTCTCGCCACTCCCGCTCTCCCGCTCGAACCACCTGGGCCGTGTGCTCTCTGGCCTCCAGGGATCCCAGCCCTGCTGCCCCGCTCCGATACAGGCGCTGGAAGAAGAGATTGACGGGGCGAGGGGCGGAAGCGTAGCCCTCCTGCTGAGCGCGGCGGGAGTACAAGGGATCCGCAGGCGGCGGCGAGCCATCGCCCAGGCACCAGCGCAGACAGCCAGCGTTGAGCTGGTAGGCTTCCTGGCCATTCTCCCGCCGCAGCAGGTCGTAGCTGACTAGAAGAGAAAGCAGGGATCCCAAAAGCTGGTCGTAGGTTTCCCGGGTTAGCTCAAGGCGCTTGGCAAGAAAGCGTCCGATGGCGCTGCGGGGGCCTAGGCTGAAAGTTGTCCCGTCTTGTCCGTTGCGGCTTTGGCGGACAAAGCAGGTAGCCGTCCGCAGCTCGTCGTACTCTTCTAGGCCCCAAAACTCGTTGAGGTGTTGCTCGGCGCGTCGGCGCAAGTTTCTCTGGAACTCGGTTCTGAGCACAGGCACATCGATGGCCAGTTTGCGCCGAAACTGATCCAGCAGAGCCCGCAGCAGGCGTTCCCGCTCCTCGACGCTGGCCTGGACAAACCAGGGATTGAGGGGGGCCAGGGCCGAGCTCTGGCAAAGCTCCTTGAGGCCGCGGTATTCAATTTTCAACAAGCCCACCTGTTCCAGGTTGGGGTGGGTAACCCGCCAGCCGCGCCGCAGATCCTCGTAGAGGCGGTATTCGGTTAGCTCCGTAAAAGTCCGCCAGACCTCTTGGGCAGCCGGCGACTGGGGATCCAGCAAGGGGTTTTGGGCAATGGCGGCAAGGGTGAGGCCGGCAGCCTGCACCACCTCTGGGGCCACTTCTGCAAAGCCCAGCTCTTGCTTTTTAAGAAGGGCAGCGTAGAGCGAGGCCCGCAAGAGGGCCACGTGGACAAAGTCGTTGAAGTGGCCGGCCTGCAGGGAGGCATCCTGGCGGTTGTCGGTAAAGGTAAGCAGCTTGTCCTGGGCTGCCCCCGTTTGAGCAGCATGGCGCAGCAGAGAAGTGGCCAGAATGGTGGTGGCGCTGGAGCGGCCTTCGCTAGAAAGGGAAGCCAGCTTGGCAAACTCCCGCTCCCGTCCACTGTAGTACTCGCCGCAAGCTAGGCAGAGAGAAAAGGGCTGGGGCTGCCACCACAGCTTCTGGGTTCCTGCCTGGGGCACCTCGGAAAAGGAGCCGTCCGGGCGGACCCAGACCGCTTGGGGGACGCGCCTTCTCCAATGGGGCTTGAGCCGGCCTTCAGGGGTGTACCAATCTTCCGGGATCTGTTCCTGCGACCACTCCCCCTCCAGGGGATCCAGACTCAGGTAGCCAGCTTGCTGCTCTTCGCTTTCCTCCACCTCTTCCCCGAGGGGATAGGGCACAAAGCGATCCCCGGACTTGAGGACATGGTAGTAGTCCTGCCCGCACTGGCGGCAGAACTTGACAGGGAAAAAGAGCTTGCCCTCACCGGCCTGCATCTGCCCCTCCAGGGAAAATTGCCGCTTTTCCCGGCTCTCCAGAGTGGCGTAGAGGGTGCGGCCCTGGGAGATAAATTGGTGCAACTTGAAGGCCACCCCCCTGTTGCCGTCTTTGAGGTTGCTGGCGTGGGCGAGGAACTGGCGCAGAGACTCAGCGCAGAACTGGGGATCCCTGTCAACCTGCTTGGCCAGTTGGGCGGCGACCTCAGAAAGCTCCCTGGGCAGGCGGCGCCTGAAGCCGCCATCGGGCGTGGGCTCCAGGCCCAGTTCGTACTCCAGCCAGCGCGTCAGGGGGTGGCGGCGCAGGGTGGCCAGGTCGGCGGGAGGGGGAGAGTCGAGGGCGCTTTTTAGCTCCGCTGCACTAGGAGAGTCACCCTCACTAAAGGGATCCAGGGTTTCCTCGATAACGTGCTCCGCTCTGAAGGGATAGCCAAAGAAGCGGCTGGCAAAGTCGGCCACAATCTGGCGGCGCTCCTGGGCGGTGGCTTCTGGCCGGGAGATCATGGTGGCGCTGGTGCCGATGTGGACAAGGTTTTGGGCGGCGCAGCGCTCCTTGAGGCGTCGCACCAGCATGGCCACATCCGCCCCCTGTCGACCGCGGTAGGTGTGTAGCTCGTCAAAGACCAAAAAGCGCAGTCCACCAGGACTTAAGAAGCGCTGATCCTCAGGGCGAACCAACAGCAGCTCCGCCATCATGTAGTTGGTAAGCAGAATCTGGGGCGGCTTCCGCCGCAGCTCTTCCCGATCGCTTTCGGCAGTTTCCCCGGTGTATTTGGCAAAGCGCAGGGGGAAAGGGCGACCATAGCGGCGCTCGTAGCGTTCGCGCAGGTCTTGCAAAGACTGGTATTGGGAGTTCACCAGGGCATTCATGGGATAGACCACCAGGGCCGTCACCTGGTGCTCGGATCCCTTGTGGCGGATCCAGTTGTCGAGGATAGGCAGGAAGTAGCAGAGGCTCTTGCCGGAGCCGGTGCCACTGGTTACCACGAAACTTTCTCCGGCTAGGGCCTTGGTGATGGCCTCCTCCTGGTGGCGGTAGAGGCGAAAGGGCCTGCCATCCTCAAAGCGGAAGATGTGGGCTGTTTCTTGGGCAATCCGTCCGGCTGCAGCCAACTCGTCAACGGTTGAGCCGTCCTTGTAAGAGGGGCTGAGCTGGACAAGCGGCTCTGGCCAGAGGTGGATCCCTTCTTCTAGCGCTTGGTCTACAAAGGCTTGCGCCCGTGGGTCGGCAACCAGAAAAAACGAGCGGACAAAATCGCGATAGTCGGCCAGGACAGCGGCGTGGAGATCAAAGATCGTGGACATCAAAGCTACTCCACAGGGCCCTCCTAGCCAACCTAAACCCAGTCTGGAA
>NZ_JANSJB010000008.1:0-5029 GCF_047462355.1 Synechococcus sp. H55.9
TCAGTAGAGTAATTCCAGCTAGATCAAAAACTTTGCCAGGAATTGCCCATGAAGTTCATTTTCCCTCTCTGCTTGGCCGGATCCCTATTGTCTGCCCAGGCACAGGGGATCACCCCTCTTTTCCCAGAAACTTCCCGAACTCCTATCCCGCTGCCCCCCAGCCAGGATATTCCCACCCTGCCGATCGTGCCGGATCCGCGACCTGTGCCGCCCACACCCGCCCCGCAGCGCCCGCTGCCCAGGGGGAGTTTTGAAGAGGTGAGCCGCTACTTCCGCGATCTCAACCGGGCCAAAAACCTGGCCCGCCAAGCGGCTGAAATTGCCAACGGGGGCTTGCAGCGCTACCGCGCCGAAGCTTCCATGCACGGGGCGGCCATCGACGCGCCGTTTGAAGAGTTTGCAGATGCCTGGATCTTCACCTTCCGCGGCGGCGAGCCCGGCTTTACTCGGCCCAGCATCGAAACCCAGGTGCGGGTGGATCGGCGCACCTTCCAGACCACCATCCTCTACAACGGCCCCATCCGTTCTCTGCGCTAATGGGATCCCCGCCATCCCTGGCATAATTCAGAAGAGGGCAAGGGATCCGGGGTATGACCAAGTTTGTCTTCGTCACCGGCGGAGTCGTCTCCAGCATCGGCAAAGGCATTGTGGCGGCCAGCCTGGGCCGTCTGCTCAAGTCCCGCAACTACACTGTGTCGATTTTAAAGCTGGATCCCTACATCAATGTGGATCCCGGCACCATGAGCCCCTACCAACACGGGGAAGTGTTCGTCACCGACGACGGCGCCGAGACGGATCTGGACTTGGGCCACTACGAGCGCTTCACCGACACCAACATGTCCAAGCTCAACAACGTCACCACCGGCGCCATTTACCAGGCGGTGATCTACAAGGAGCGGCGGGGCGACTACCAGGGCAGCACAGTGCAGGTGATCCCGCATGTTACGCAGGAGATCAAAGAGCGCATCCGGCGGGTGGCGCGCGAGACCAACCCCGACGTGGTGCTGGTGGAGGTGGGGGGCACGGTGGGGGACATCGAGTCGCTGCCCTTTTTGGAGGCCATCCGCCAATTTCGCAAAGATGTGGGCCGTGCCAATGTGGCCTACGTGCACGTGACCCTGGTGCCTCTCATCAGGGCGGCGGGGGAGATGAAAACCAAGCCCACCCAGCACTCGGTCAAGGAGCTGCGCTCGATCGGGATTCAGCCGGACGTGCTGGTGTGCCGCTGCGAGCAGCCCCTGCCCCGCGGCCTCAAGGAGAAGATCTCCGAGTTTTGCGACGTGCCGGTGGAATGTGTCATCCAGGCCCAGGATGCCCCCAGCATCTACGATGTGCCTTTGGTGCTGGAGCAGGAAGGGTTGGCGCAGCGGGTTTTGCAGATCCTCACCCTGGATCCGCAGCAGCCCGACCTGCGCGAGTGGGAGCTCTTGGTGCAGCGGCTGCACCACCCTCAAGAGCGGGTAGAAATTGCCATTGTCGGCAAATACGTGCGCCTCACCGATGCCTACCTCTCAGTGGCGGAAGCCCTGCGCCATGCAGGCCTGGCCCTCAATGCCGGCGTTACCTTGCGCTGGATCTCTTCTGAAGAAGTTGAGGAGCGGGGGCCAGAAGCCCTGCTGGCCGGTGTGGACGGCGTGGTGGTGCCGGGGGGGTTTGGCAGCCGGGGCATCGAGGGCAAGGTGGCCACCATCCGCCATGTGCGCGAGCGGGGCATCCCCTTCCTAGGGCTGTGCCTGGGCATGCAGTGTGCGGTGATCGACTGGGGATGCCACATTGCCCATCTGGAGCGGGCCAACAGCTACGAGTTCGATCCCGACACCCCCCACCCCGTCATCAGCCTGCTGCCGGAGCAGAAAGATGTAGAGGATCTGGGCGGAACCCTGCGCCTGGGCCTCTATCCCTGCCGCATTTTGCCCAACACCCTGGCGGCCAAGCTCTACGGCGAGGCCATCATCTACGAGCGCCACCGCCATCGCTACGAGTTCAACAACGCCTACCGCAGCCTATTGCTGGATTCCGGCTACGTCATCAGCGGCGTCTCGCCCGATAACCGCCTGGTGGAAATCATCGAGCTGCCCAGCCACCCCTTTTTCATTGCCACCCAGTTCCATCCCGAGTTTCGCTCCCGCCCCAACCGCCCCCATCCCCTCTTTTTGGGATTGATCCAAGCTGCCCTGCACAACCGTTCCCGGCCTCAAGCCTTGCAGTTGCAGAACACAGGGCAGTTATCTGGTTAAGTTATCCAAGGGTTGTTGTTTCCAGCGCGCCATGCCCCGCCACCGGAAGAAGTCGGATTTGCCGAGCAAAATCTGTCTCACCTGCGGCAGGCCCTTCACCTGGCGCAAGAAGTGGGCCGACTGTTGGCCGGAGGTGAAATACTGTTCTGAGCGGTGTCGCAACCATCGCTCCAAGGGATCCCGATCCTCCTAGACGTCTGGGGCAGATAATGGGGTCGTCAAAGGGAGGTGGCATGCGGTTTCTCAAGTGGCTCTTGCACAATCCTCACGAAACGGAAGAGGAGGATCCCTTTCTGCGGGCCATTACCCGCCTAGAAAGTCTGATCTCGAAGCTGCTTTCCATCTTGATGATCGGGCTGATTGGGGTGGCCGTGGTGGATTTGGCCCGCTTCCTGGTGGCCGATCTGCTGCAGGAGCCGACTGGCTTTTTCTCCACCACTTTGATCGAGATCTTCGGCCTTTTTTTGAATATCCTGATCGCGCTGGAGATTCTGGAGAACATTACCGCCTACTTGCAAAAGCAGGTGGTGCAGGTAGAGCTGGTGATTGTGACTTCTTTGATCGCGGTGGCGCGCAAGATCATTATTTTCGATTTTGAGAAGCTGGGGGGCCTGGATCTCATTGGGCTGGCAGCAGCGACGCTAGCTCTCTCCGTCAGCTACTGGCTGGTGCGACGAGCCAAGCCTTGATCCCTGTCGAGCGAAGGGCGGGCCTGGACAAATCCTGATAGGATAGGGGCGGAGCTTTCTGGCAAGAGAGATGCGCGTGCCCTCAGGGGTTGCCCACCTGTTGAAGCTAGCTGTGCTGGCGGTGCTGCTTTGGGTGGGATCTGGCTTTCTTCCCGCTCTGGCCCGCCCGCATTCTTCTTACGATTTGCTCCTGGCACAACAGTTGGGCAAAACCGTGAAAACCTACAACAGTCCCCCGCCAATGGTGATCGACCCGGCCAAGTCCTATACAGCCACGCTGGAGACCACCGCCGGCACGATGGTTTTGGAGCTGTTCCCACAGGAAGCTCCCCTGACAGTGAATAATTTTGTCTTCTTGGCCAATGATCACTTCTACGACGGCGTCATCTTTCACCGGGTCATTCGGGGCTTCATGATTCAGGGCGGGGATCCCACTGGCACGGGGCGAGGCGGGCCAGGCTACCGCTTTCCCGATGAGCCGGTGCAGCGCTCCTACACGCGAGGAACCTTGGCCATGGCCAACGCCGGCCCCAACACCAATGGCAGCCAGTTCTTCATCATGCATGCCGACTACCCGCTGCCGCCCAACTACACGATCTTCGGCCAACTGATCGAGGGGGAGGACGTGTTGGATAAAATTGCCACGGCGCCCACAGGCCCTCAGGATCGCCCGCTGAATCCGGTCGCGATCAAGTCTGTTCGTATCTCGGAATCGAACTAGGTTGGGCCAATCCGGCGAAACAGTTTGGTTAAATTAACTTGGCCTCTGGCCCCATTTTTGCAACTTGCTCTATGGGGGACTCAGTTATGGAGTTCGCTAGGCCCCGGCGAATGTCCCCCCGCATTCTAGTTCTGGATTTTGATGGTGTGCTCTGCGACGGACGGGCGGAGTACTTTGCTTCTTCCTGTCGAGTTTGTAGTCAGGTGTGGGGTTTGGCCCCTGCCCAGTTGGAGCCATTGCGCCCTGCCTTCGACCGCCTGCGACCCCTAATCGAGACCGGCTGGGAGATGCCTCTGCTGCTGTGGGGGCTGCAGCAAGGGATCCCCGAAGAGGACTTGCGCCAAGACTGGCCGGGCTGGCGTCAGCAGTTGTTGCAGCAGGGGGGGGTTTCCGAGCGGGCTTTGGCCCAAGCCCTGGATAAGGTGCGGGATCGCTGGATCGAAGAAGATCTGCAGGGCTGGCTGGGGCTGCACCGCTTTTATCCAGGGGTGACGGCCTGGATGCGCCAGATCCAGGCTGCCGGAGAGCCGCGCCTGGCCATTCTCAGCACCAAAGAGGGGCGGTTTATCCAGCAGCTTTTGCTCCGCGAAGGGATCCAACTGCCGCGCCACCGTATTCTGGGCAAGGAGGTGCAGGCCCCCAAGGCCACCACCTTACAGCGGCTGCTAGCAGCGACCCAGGTAGCGCCTGAGGAACTCTGGTTTGTCGAGGATCGCCTGCAGACGCTGCGCCAGGTGCAGAGCGTACTGGAACTGGAGCAGGTGCTCTTGTTTTTGGCCGACTGGGGCTACAACCTGCCGGAGGAGCGGGAAGAGTCCGCTCGGGATCCCCGTCTCCATTTGCTCAGCCTAGAACAGTTTTGCCAGCCCTTTGAGCAGTGGTTGGCCCTGCCTGTTCCTTCCCCTCGCCTTGCTGTCAGCCCGGCCAGCCCGGAAGACTTCACCCCTGGCCGGAAACGCCCGGAAGCCGGTTTGGCCTCGCTGGTGCTGACCTTGGTGGAGCTGCTGCGGCAGTTGATGGAAGCTCAGGTGGTACGCCAGATGGAAGCCAATCGCCTCTCTGCAGAGCAAATTGAGCGAGCCGGCAGCAGCCTGCAAGCCCTGCGCCAGCAAATTCGGCAACTCTGCGCCCTGCTGGAGATCGACCCAGCGGATCTCAACCTGGACTTGGGAGATCTGGGCACGCTTCTGCCCCGTCAGGGGGACTACTACCCCGGCCAACCCCACGGCGAGGGATCCCTGCTGGAGTTGTTGGATCGGCTGATCCACACCGGCATTGTCATCGACGGCGAGATCGACCTGGGGCTGGCGGACTTGGATCTCATCCACGCCCGCCTAAAACTGGTGCTCACCTCTAGCGCCAAGCTCTAGCGGGGCTGTGAT
>NZ_JANSJB010000008.1:5129-10087 GCF_047462355.1 Synechococcus sp. H55.9
TGGCGGACTTGGATCTCATCCACGCCCGCCTAAAACTGGTGCTCACCTCTAGCGCCAAGCTCTAGCGGGGCTGTGATCAAGAGTGGCCTGAGCATTGAGAGTCTTGATTGAGATAATTGGGAGAAGCCATGCCTGAAGAGAGAAGAGAGCCCAGAAATCGCGGTATGCTGGCTTTGGATCCCGTTAACCTCTCTTCATAGTCTTCTCCTATGGATGTCTTCGCCCCAACCGGAAACCTGCATGCCGACGCCATTTGGCCAGAGGTGGTGGTCACCCTCACGCTGTTGATTGTCTTGGTGGTGGATCTGGTGGGTGGGTCGGCGGCGCGCAAAAATCTTCCGATCCTCTCCATCTTCGGCTTGATCGGAGCCTTGGTGACCTTGGTGTTGCAATGGCAGCAGCCCCAGTTGGAGAGCTTCTTGGGCAGCTTTGCCGCGGATCCAATTAGCATTCTCTTCCGCGGCCTGGTGGTGGCAACGGCAGCTCTGACGGTGATGATGGCGGAGCGCTACATCGCCCAGGCGGGGACACCCACTGGCGAGTTTTATGTGCTGCTGCTCACGGCCACCTTGGGGGGCATGTTCCTCGCCGGGGCGACGGATTTAATCATGGTGTTCGTCTCCTTGGAAACGCTGGGCATCGCCAGCTACCTGATGGCCGGCTACACCAAGCGGGATCCGCGTTCTTCCGAGGCAGCCCTGAAGTACCTTTTGACGGGGGCCAGCAGCACGGCCATCTTCCTCTACGGCATGTCGCTGCTCTACGGCCTGTCGGGGGGGCAGACCCAATTGGCGGCCATCGCGCCCTACCTGGCCAATGCCGGCCTGGTGGGGATCCTTGCCTTGGTGTTCTGCCTGGGCGGCATTGGCTTTAAGCTGGCGGCGGTGCCTTTTCACCAGTGGACTCCTGATGTTTATGAGGGATCCCCGACGCCGGTGGTGGCCTTTTTGTCGGTGGGATCCAAAGCGGCAGGTTTTGCCCTGGCCATTCGCTTTCTGGCTACCGTCTTCCCGGCCATGACGGAAGAGTGGCGGGCGGTGCTCTCGGTGCTGGCCATTTTGACCATGGTGCTGGGGAACGTGGTGGCCATCGCCCAAACCCGCCTCAAGCGCCTGCTGGCCTATTCTTCCATTGGGCAGGCGGGTTTTGTCTTGATTGGGTTGGTGGCGGGCACCGAAGCGGGCTATGCCAGCTTGATTTTTTACCTGATGGTCTATTTGGCCATGAACCTGGGAGCCTTTCTCTGCGTCACCCTGTTCAGCCTCAAGACCGGCACCGACGAAATCAACGAGTACAGCGGCCTCTATCAGAAGGATCCCTTCCTCACCCTTTGCCTGAGCATTTGTCTGCTCTCTCTGGGCGGGTTGCCGCCGCTGGCGGGCTTTTTCGGCAAGCTCTATCTTTTCTGGGCCGGCTGGCAGGCAGGGGCTTACACGCTGGTGCTGGTGGGCTTGGTGACCAGCGTCATCTCCATCTACTACTACGTGCGGGTAGTGAAAACCATGGTGGTGAAAGAGCCGCAGGAGATGTCGCTTTCGGTGCAAAACTACCCTGAGACGAACTGGCAGGCCGAAGGCATGCCGGCTTTGCGGGTGGGCATGGTGCTGACGCTGGTGGCCACGATCTTTGCCGGGATCCTCTCCAATCCGCTCTTTACTCTCTCCACCCAGGCGGTGGAGCAAAGCCCGTTTTTGGGGTTCCCGACAGCCCAGGCTTTTGCTCCAGAGGCGACCAGCCCTTCTCTGACAGTTGCGGGACGAGTCCTAGACCTTTCTTGAGCACTCTGCAAGGCAGGGATCCCTCACCCCCAACCCCTCTCCCGAAGGGAGAGGGGAGTTTACTTGGACAATTGACCCGATGTTGTTGAGCCGGTTTCTGGGCTATCTCAATTCCTGGGATCCCTGACCAGCAGCCGTCCACAATCCAAGAGAATTTCAAATACCCTCTAGGCTGACATTGAGAAAGCGGGCAATCTCGGCTGCTTGGTTTTCGATCTCCGTTAGGGAAGGGGGCTGGCCAACGCCGGTGAGGGGGATGTCGCCGCGTCCTTTTACCCGCAAGTAGATAACCCGGCGGGGGTTGAGGCCTTCTCGCAGCTCGACCCGCAGGCTTTGCACCTCGGCAAAGTCGTATTCCAGCCGCACCTCGCGGTTTTTGCCCGGAAAGCCCTGCCGCACCAGCGTTATCTTCTGGGTGCGGCGGTTGAACTCGTTGTAGCCGCCCCCCAGGTTCCAGTACAGGCTCAGCCATTGATACAGCCCCGCCAGGGATCCGAGCACACCGTAAAAGAGCATGGCAATGCCCTGGGGAATGAACACCAGGCTGGCGGGATCGGAAAAGGGAAGCAAGTTGCGGTGGAAATAGCTGGAAAGACCGGCCAGGGTAAAGCCCAGCCCACCCCCTGTCAGCGCCACCGCCCAAAAGTAGACGCTGGGCCGCCGCGACCCAATCACGGTGTAGCGCAGCAGCTCTTCAGAGCGAATTTCGGGAACAGTCGCAGACACAGACGGGATCCCTGTCGATTTTCCTGGCTTCTCCCATTTTATTTAATTGCAAACTAGAGCGAGACACTTCCCAAGCGCTCCGCGCCGCTCGACCCTCACCCCAAGCCCCTCTCCCAAGGGGAGAGGGGAGTTGGGGATAGTAGCGCGTTCGCGACAGCGTTGCGTAGCAATAACGACGTAGAGAGCGGCAACAGATCCTTTCCCGCCTTCTACAACAAGAGTCGCGGGGATCCTGGCTCCCCCTTGAGCGGTTGGATCTTTGCAATGAGCGCCAGCGCTTTAGACCTCTCTGCTCCCGCAGCTTGGGATCCCTCTAATTCAGGGTTGAGGCTGGCGCGGCGTAACGATTTCCCCTGCCCCTGGAGCAACTGCTGGGATCCTGAGTGGTGGGGATGGCTCAGGGTTGCTAGCAGCGCCGGGAGAGGGTTCGCCCTCAGGGGTGGGAGCGGGGGAAGGGGTCGGGTCTGGTTCGGCAGCAGGGGGAGAAGGCTCAAGATCGAGGGGCTTGGCTGCGGGAGTTGCGGTTGGCAAGGCAGCTTCTTGAGCCGTCCGCTCTCCAAAGGCCGACAGGGCAATTGCCGCTTCCCCGCGGCTGACCGGCTCAAAGGGGTTAAAGGTGCGGATGGGGCCGAAGGTGCGCAACACGGTGGAAGCATTCTCCAGGCCGCGATCCGCCACCAGAGGGGCAACCGCCTCCTCAGGGATCTGCGCCGCATCGGTAAAGCCCCAACGCTCCTCCAGCTCTAATCGGGATCCCTTGATTTGGCCGGGAGGCAAATCCAGAGGTGCCTTCATGCGGATCAGCTCTGCCCGCGACAGCAGGCTGTTGGGGCGAAACTCGCGGTTGGTATCGCCGCTAACGATGCCGGCAGCTCCCAGGGCCTGGATGTAGCGAAAGTTGGGATCCTCCTCCGGCACATCCAAAAAGAGGGGGCGCTCGCTGGCGGATCCCAAACGGATTTGGCGGCTGGGCTGGTCGGCGTGAATGGCGTTGTTGGCCAGCACCAACCAGCGGGCAAATTCGCCGCGACGAACGCTGCGCTGCGGCTGAAACTCACTGCCAACAACATCGGCAAAGACCCCCAGCCGATCCAAATCAGAGACAGCACGGGCCACCAGGGATCCGGGCTCCAGATCCGCAAAGCGGCTGCTGACCTGGCTGGGCGGAGGCGTGAAGGAAGCAGGGGGAGTCGCAGGAGCAGAGGGGACAGAGGTAGAGGAGGAGCGGGATCCCGGCAGAGGCGTGGGCGTCTCCGGTTGGTCTCCAGAGGGGAAGGTAGGCAGGCTCACCGGTCGCACCGCTCGTTGCAGCCGTTCTCCCCACTCGGTTCCCTGACAGGCCGACAACAGCCCCAGCAGCAGGACAAAACCAGCGGCCCTGAGCCAGGTGCCGGCTGGAGGCGGCGATCGCCTAGACTGCTTGAACCGATTGAGCTGATGCTGCAATGCTTTCTCCCCCTCTACTGAGCCCATTTGCGGCTGAACTCCTCCAGCACATCCAGTAAGTTCAGCAGGCTTTGCATGGGCAGCAGATCCGCCAGGGGCAGCTCTTTGCGCCCGCCCCCCACTTTCACCGGGATCCCTTGCAGGATCTCTGTAACGGCATTCTCATCCACCTTGCCTGCCATCACCTGGGGGGCCAGTTGTTCTGCCAAGAGGGTGTGCAGGTGGGCATCCCGCAGGTAGAGGTGCCACCGGGCCACATCGATGTAAACTTCCTCGCCAATGGCAGCGGCCAATTGCTCGATCTCTGGGTTGCTGGGCACTTGGGCCATTGCTCAGCTCCATCAGTGGTTGCCCTCTGCCGATCATAACCTGCTCCCACCTCAGGGAGAGCTGGCGGCAGAGCGGCCCGGTAGAGGCAGGGCAAAGTTCTCCTGCAACTGCCGCAGCAGCAACAGGTGCTCCAGCGCCAGGCGATCCCGTTCTGTGCGCAACTGGCTCAGTTGGGACTGAATTTGACGGATATCGGCCTCGTCAGAGTCCCAGTCTTGCAACAGGCGGTAGAGGCGCTCTTGTTGGTTGGCAATCTGCCGGTTCAGGCGGGCCAGGCGGCGGTTGAACTCCCTATCCATTGCTTCTGCCAGCTCGGGATCCGGCAGCAGGGCCAGGTGATCCCAATGGATGCCCAAGTCGGCCAAGGTTGGTGAGGGTGGATCCAACTCCTTAAGGAGGGGGAAATCGGGAAAAGGCGATAGCTCTATCCCGGGAGAGGTCGGTTGGTTTTGGGCGGGGGTGGGAGTGAGACGGGATCCCGGTGAGGGCAGGTTGGTGGGCTCCAGGGCATTGGGATAGGGACGTGAGTCCTGCGGCGCTGCAAAATGGCTGCCACTGGGGTCAGCCTGGGCCGGCAGGGATCCCAGACTGCATAGCCAAAGGCAAACCGCCAGACCGCAAGCTCTGCGAACGGCTTTTTCCACCCTCTACTCCTCAGTCTTTCTCAAGCCTGCTCAG
>NZ_JANSJB010000008.1:10187-32760 GCF_047462355.1 Synechococcus sp. H55.9
GGCACGATGGCCACCCGCACCGGCGGATTTTCTAGCGATACCAAGGGCTGAGGATGCGACCAACGCCATCCCGCCCAGCCGGCTCCCGCCAAGGCCACCACAGCGGCTGCCACCCGTCCCCAAGGGGTGCCCCTGCGCCACCGCCAGCCCAGATCGAGCGCCGGCCTTTGGTCCAGCTCCTCGAACACGTGGCTGATCAGCAGCTCTGTCTGGATGGGATCCAAAGTTGGGGCCTTGAGATTGGCCAAACCGGCCTGCAAGGCTGCCAGTTGGCTGTACAGTTGCCGCGCTTGGGGATCGCTGGCCAGCCAGTCTTCCACCTGCCGCGCTTCTTGAGAGGACAACTCCCCATCCAGGTAGGCGCTCAACTGTTCAAAGCGCTCCTCCACCAGCGGCATCTCCTGCTGGGAATCCCTGGGATCGGGGTTGCGGTTGCCGCGAACCATGGTCATTCACCGTTGAGGTAGGGTTTTAGGGTGGATTGTAAGCGGGCGCGGGCGCGGGCAATGCGAGACTTAACGGTGCCCAAAGACACGCCTGTGATCTCGGCAATTTCCTCGTAGGCCATCCCCTGAATTTCCCGCAGCAGGATTGTCTGGCGAAAAACCTGAGGCAGGTCGCGGACGGCCTGGTGCAACTGCTCGTAAAACTCGCAGGTGGTGAGGTGCTCATGGGGGCTGGGGCTCTCGCTGGGCAGCTCCCATTCCATCTCACTGTCTCGCATTGCAATCGGCGCATCCAAAGAAAGAGGCTGCTGCTGCCGCTTGCGCCTGCGCAGCTCGTCATAGAACAGGTTGGTGGCAATCCGCCCCAACCAACTGCGAAATTTCGCCGGCTCCTGCAGCCGCTTTAGGTGGCGGTAGGCCCGGATCCAGACTTCCTGGGCCAGGTCGTGCCGGTCGGGCCAGTCCGGGGCGAGGTGGTAGAGCACCTTGTCCACATGGGCCTGGTGACGACGCATCAGCTCAGCAAAGGCCTCGCGGTGGGGCTGGGATCCCTGCTGACAGAGCAGCACCAGATCCCCATCAGCGAGCTTTTCGGGCCGCGCAGGCACGTTCTTCACCGAGACCGACCAGCGCTGGCCAGTGATGTCGCTGAGGGCAGCATCCATAGGCATCCATAGGTTATTGAACGACGGAGGGATCCCCTCCCAAGCAGAACCTCTGTTTCCTGACGCAACGGGGGAAGTTAGGTTCCCTCTCCCGATCTTGGCTCAAGGGGGCAGGGCGGTGCGAGAACCCTTTGCAGGATAGCCCTTGAGCCGGCGGCTGGGCTACAGTGGGCTTGCGGTACGGTCAACCTCCCTCCGGCATGACTCCTGATGTCTCTGCTGCCCTCCTCTCCGAGCTCAAGGTGGTGCCGACGCTGGCCCGACTCTCGGCAGCGTCCTTGCAATGGCTGGGATCCCAGGTGAAGCTGCGGGATATTGCGGCAGGACAAGCGCTCTTGATGCAGGATGCCTGGGGCAGTGTGGTTTATCTGATCCTCTCTGGCTGGGCCAAGGTGCGGCGGCCTGTGCGGATCGGCACAACAGAAGGGATACAAAGCAGCGCCCAAACCTTGGCTTTGCTCGGGCCGGGCGCTTGGGTGGGGGAAATGGCGGTACTGGACGAGGCCCCCCGCTCGCGGGATGTGCTGGCCCTGACCCCGGTGCGGGCTGTCGGGATCCCGGCGGCCACCTTCAAGGCGCTGATGCTGCAGGAGCCGCACCTGTGTTACCAGCTAGCCCGCAGCCTCTCCCGCCGCCTACGCCTGGCCAATTTGCAGGCCGATCTGGATCGACAAAGCCCCCCGCTGCGGGTGGTACATGCGCTGGTGCAACTGGCAGAGGCCTTTGGCGAGAAGACCGCCCAGGGAATGCGCATTGTTTACCCTCCCCTCCAGGATTTGGCCGATATCAGCCAGGTCAGCCGAGAGGCAGCGGCGGCGGTGCTGGGCCGTCTGCAGCAGCAGGGGGTGATTCAGGTGTTGCCGGAGCAACAGTCTCTGCTGCTGGTGCAGTACGCCAAACTGGTAGAGGCCAGCCGTCTGCTTTAGGTGCTGTCAGATCCTGCTTTGGAGACTGCCCATGCGCCCCCAGCCCATCCCGCCCCGGCCCGGACAAGAATCCGTCTGGGACTACCCGCGCCCGCCCCGCTTGGAGCCCACCGCCGAGCGGGTGGAAGTTCTCTTCAACGGCGAGCTCATCGCCCACAGCTGCCGCTGCTACCGTATCCTGGAAACCAGCCACCCGCCCACCTACTACATTCCCCCCAGCGACGTGCGGCTGGAGTATCTCCGCCCCAGCGCCCGCACCTCCTTCTGCGAGTTCAAAGGAACTGCCCGCTACTGGACGATCCAGGTCGGCTCCCAAGTGGCCGTGGATGCCGCCTGGAGCTATTCGGATCCCAGCCCAGAGTTTTGGCCCATCCGCGACTACCTTGCTTTTTATGCGGGCCGCGTGCAGGAGTGCCGGGTGGATGGAGAGCGAGTTCGGCCCCAGCCGGGAGATTTCTACGGCGGCTGGATTACCTCCAAGGTCGTAGGCCCCTTCAAGGGGGAGCCGGGGAGCTGGGACTGGTAGGTTCTAAGCAAGAGGGGATCCCTTTTGCTGAGGAAAAGACTACAGTTAAGTCGAGGCGGGTTCAGGGATCCGACGCGATTAGGAGAGCCGACAACAGCCATGACGGTGCGAGTGCCCCTCGACTACTACCGAGTTTTGATGCTGTCGCCACGGGCGGACGAGCATCAGATCGAGCAGGCCTACCGGGAGCGGCTCGATCCCAAACCGGGCGAGCGCTCTTGGCTGCTGGGGTTTTCGCCGCAGGCCGTGGCAGCTCGCGCTCAGCTTATCCAAGAGGCAGCCTCGGTGTTGCTTAACCCAGAGGCGCGACGAAACTACGACGAACACCTCATGCCGGCGGATCCCACCCTGACGGTGGAAGAGACCCTCTTGCCAGGCGTGCTGTGTTTGTATTGCGAAGCCGGAGACTACCAAGCGGCTTTGGATTTGGCTCAACAGATGTTGGGGCAGGGCCACCCTGCCCGTTCCGATGCCATTTTGGCGCGGGCCATCGCCCGTTTGGAGCTGGGCCGGGAAGCCTGGCAGCAGGGATCCTACGAAGAGGCGGCGCGTTCTTTGCAGGCGGGCCTGGCCGAGCTGGAGGAGTACCAGGCCTTTCCGCAGATGCAAGCAGAGTTCCGCCTTGATCTGGGCAAGCTGCGCCCTTACCGCATTTTGCAACTCCTCAGCCACGAGGCCAATGTTTTCTCCCGAACTGGCCAAGAGGCTGCCGATGCGAACGGGGAGCGACAGCAGGGACTGGCTCTCCTCAAAGCCATGCTGGACGAACGGGGCGGCATCGAGGGGATGGGTCAAGATGGCTCTGGCCTCAGCACCGAGGATTTCCTGCGCTTCATCCAGCGGGTACGTCGCCACCTCACCCTCAAAGAACAGCAGGAGTTGTTTGAGCGGGAGGCTGAGCGTCCCTCGATGGTGGCCGCCTACTTGGCCGTGCAGGTATTGCTGGCAGCAGGGTATCTGGAAAATCGTCCGGCCCTGGTGCGGCGTGCCCGCGGTTACCTGGTTCGCTTGGCGCAACGACAGGATGTGCATCTGGAGCAGGCCATCTGCAGTCTCTTGCTGGGACAAACCGAAGAGGCGCTCGAACATCTGCGCTCCACCCAAGAAGCAGAGGCCTTGCAGTTTATCGAAGAACACTCCGCCGGCTCCCCCGACCATCTGCCGGGTCTGTGCCGCTTCACAGAAAGGTGGTTTCAAGAGGAGGTGTTCCCAGAGTTTCGTGGCCTGGAAACTGCCCAAGCGACTTTGCAAGCCTACTTCGACAACCCCCAAGTCCAAGCCTACCTGGACGAGATGCCCAGCCGCGAAGACCCGCCGGCAGGGATGCTATCTCCGCGAGCCCCCTATCCCCCCCCTCATTTGCCGGCTATGGTGGGTGGCCCGCGACTGCTTGAGCAGACTCAAGAATGGCCTCGCCCACCCTCCCCCTTGCAAGGGGGAGGAACCATGCCCGAACCCCCGCGCCTCTCGGATTTGCCCTCTTACCGGGGCACCCCTAGGCCGGGTGTCTCTGCCCTTGCGGATCCCGCCAGCGGGACGGAGTCCTTTGAGGGGCTCCCTGCTCAGAACCCAGGTTTGCAGGATGGGGAACGTTACCGCCGCAGCCGCCTGGGATCCCGCCGTGGCCGGAGTGAGCGCCCTGCCCTTCCCGCCGGCATTCGTTTGGCCGGGGTGGTTGGTGTCGGCATCCTCTCCCTGCTGATCATCTGGCAAATGCTGCGGGGCCTGTTCACGCCACCGCCGGCGCCACCGCTGGAGCAGCCCCAGGTGCAAGTTGAGCAGCCGCCGGTTGCCCTCAGCCGTCCTGATCAGGCAGAGCCCACTCCTGAACCTGAGCCCACCGGCCCTCTGGCCGAGTGGCAAGGAGTCCAACAGGTGCGGGTGATCTCCAACGATGGCATCAACATCCGCCAGCAGCCCAGCCTGAGGGGAGCCATTGTCGGGACAGCCCCCCGCCAAGCTCTGCTGCGGGTGGTAGAAGTGCAAGCCGGCGAAGGACAGGTGCCCGTCTGGTTGCGCGTCGAGCGAGATGGGGCTCCGGGGGGATGGGTCGCTGCCCAATCCGGCTCAACCCGTTTGGTGGAACGGCCCTGAGCTGTCGGCTTTTGCTCTCTTGTTCAGGGGTTCGGCGGCCTATCAGCCCTTTGAGATGGGCAGGGGCGTGAAGATGTGTCCTTCTTGCAGGCTGCCGAAGCTGTGGCAGCGCTCGGATCCCCAGCGAAAGCCGTAGAGGGCGATGTAGGCGCACATCAGGGCATCGATTTGGTCTTCGTAGTTTTTGAGTTGGCGGCCCCTAAGGGATCCCACCTCCACCTGGAGCAGGGTTTCGTGGCCGCGCAGGGCAGGGTCGGCGTTGGTCAGGGAGCGCAGGTGCTGCCGGTAAAGTTGCCAAGCTTGTTCCCGTTCCGGCCAACTGCGTCGAGGGCGGGCCTTGTATTTCAGGGTGCGGCGGAGGCCGAAGAGGCTCACCATGGCGCTGTGGGGGAAGACTTCGGTGATCTGGCGGGCCAAGGATCCCCGCTCGATGCTGGCCTGCTCCCGAAAGCCATGGCGGGAGAGGGCTTGCACCAGAGCTTCCCCTCGCACTTGGCCGTTTTTTTCTAAGAGCCGGCGGTTGGCCGGGTGGGCGCCGGCGGCGTAGGCGCGAAATACTCGGTTCAGCTCGGCTTCGGCCCGCCGCTGGCCGCTGAGGTTGGGGACGCGCAAGGGGGCGTCCACCGCCACCAGGCAGGGATCCCCTCCGGCTTGGGCTTGGATGTAGTCCACAATTTCCGGGTCGGTCTGCAGGATGCGACTGTCCAGCAGGCGGCCCGTCAGGTTCTGGGCTTTGGCATCCCCCATTTCGACCTGCAACGTCGCCACCCCAGAGGGGTTGCGGTTTGACCAGGCCAGGTCTAGGCCAATACAGATTAACCGAGCCATACCGCTTTCCCCTTTTCCACACGCTCGATCGAGGATTCCCTCACCCCCAGCCCCTCTCCCTGAGGGAGGATCCCTCACCCCCAGCCCCTCTCCCAGAGGGAGAGGGGAGTAGGGTTCCCTCGCTGTTCGACTGCCAGTAGCGCCCTCGCACGGCCTCTATCCAATTTGGAACCGTCCTCTAACATCCACCTCAAAACCTAAGAAGGGATCCCGCTAAGGGGGATCCCGAAAGATCTATCCTATTCAGGGCAGTGGACTACGAACCGGCGAGGCAGTAGGTTTTCTGATGAGTGGAGAAACCTCACCCTGCCCTCGCCAGAGGATTAGTAGTCGTAGTCACCCATGCCGCTGCCGCTGCTGGCCGGCGTGTTGGTTTTGGGCTCGGGCTTGTCCACCACGATCGCTTCGGTGGTGAGCACCATGCTGGCAATCGAGGCAGCGTTTTGCAGAGCAGAACGGGTCACTTTGGCCGGGTCAACGATACCCGCTTCAAACATGTCCACATAGGCGTCGTTCTGGGCATCGTAACCCACCGTGAAGGGTTTCTCTTTCACCCGCTCCAGCACGATCGAGCCGTTCTGACCAGCATTCTCGGCAATGCGGCGCAGCGGAGCGCCCAGCGCACGGGCAACCAGGTTGGCCCCCACCAGTTCATCGCCGGACAGGTTGGCCTGCGCCCACTCGGTGACCACCGGCATCAGGTGCGCCAGGGTAGTGCCGCCGCCCGGGACGATCCCTTCTTCCACCGCCGCTTTGGTGGCGTTGATGGCGTCCTCCAGGCGCAGCTTGCGATCCTTCATCTCGGTTTCGGTGGCCGCGCCCACTTTGATCACCGCCACACCGCCGGAGAGCTTGGCCAGGCGCTCCTGCAGTTTTTCTTTGTCGTAGGTGGAATCGGTTTCTTCAATTTGGCGACGGATTTGCTCGCAGCGGGCTTTGACGGCCGCTTCGTTGCCTTCCGCCACGATGGTGGTGTGGTCTTTGGTTACCGTGACGCGACGGGCCGAGCCGAAGGAGTCGAGACGGGCGTTCTCCAGCTTCAGGCCGCGTTCTTCGCTGATGACCTCACCGCCGGTGAGGATGGCGATGTCTTCCAGCATGGCCTTGCGGCGATCCCCAAAGCCAGGCGCTTTCACCGCTACCACGCTCAGCACGCCCCGCAGCTTGTTTACCACCAGGGTGGCCAGGGCTTCTTTCTCGATGTCTTCGGCGATGATCAGCAGCGGACGACCGGCGCGGGCCACTTGCTCCAGAACCGGCACCAGGTCTTGCACCAGGGTGATTTTCTTATCGGTAATCAGGATGTAGGGGTTTTCCAGAACCGCCTCCATCCGCTCCGTGTCGGTGACGAAGTAGGGAGAGATGTAGCCTTTGTCAAAGCGCATCCCCTCCGTCACTTCCAGCTCGGTGGTCATGGACTTGCCTTCTTCCAGGGAGATCACCCCTTCGCGGCCCACTTTGTCCATGGCCTCGGCAATCATGCGGCCCACTTCCTCATCGTTGCCGGCGGAAATGGACGCTACTTGGGCAATGGCTTTGGAGTCTTCCACTGGGCGGGCATGTTCGGCGATCTTGTCCACCAGGAACTTCACCGCCTTGTCAATGCCGCGCTTGAGGGCAATCGGGTTGGCGCCGGCGGCTACGTTTTTCAGCCCTTCTTTAACCATGGCATGGGCCAAGACGGTGGCGGTGGTGGTGCCGTCACCAGCCGTGTCGTTGGTCTTGGAAGCCGCCTGACGGATCAGGGAGACGCCGGTGTTTTCAATGTGGTCTTCCAGCTCGATTTCTTTGGCGATGGTTACCCCATCGTTGATGATTTGGGGCGCGCCAAATTTTTTCTCCAGTACAACGTTGCGCCCTTTGGGGCCAAGAGTAACGGCTACTGCTTCTGCCAATACATCCATGCCGTGCTCAAGGGCGCGACGAGCGTCTTCGCTGAAAATGATCGATTTGGCCATAGTTAACCTCTGACGTACAAACGCCGGTAAGGGTGAAACAAAGACTCAACGGCTCGACTGCTGAATTGCAGTTGAGTTGCTACCGAAGCACTGATGAATTACTGAACAATGGCGAGAATGTCCCGCTCGGCCAGCAGCACATATTCATCGCTGCCCAGCTTCACTTCTGTGCCGGCGTACTTGGAGTAGAGCACTTTATCGCCGGCCTTCAGTTCCATCGGGATCAACTTGCCCTCGTCATTGCGCTTGCCGGGGCCGACAGCGGCCACCTCCCCCACTTGGGGTTTTTCTTTGGCAGTGTCGGGCAAAAAGATGCCGCCTGCGGTTTTCTCGTCCTGCTGGGCAATTTTGACCAGCACGCGGTCGCCCAGCGGCTTCAGGGTAGAGACGTTCAGAGCTACTGCAGCCATGACAATTTTCCTCCGTGATCCGAAAGCACGAAGCTGAAGGGTTTAACTTATGAGTCGAGACCTTAAGCTTGTGCAAATCGAGGTTTTAGCACTCTCGACTTACGAGTGCTAGTTTATCAGCCAACTTTCTGGCCTGACAATAGCCCCTGTGGGCGGGATCCCGCTTTTGGGCAGGTACGGTTGGGTACGGATCTCTCTACTTCTGGGCCTGTTGTGGGATCATGGCCTGAGGGGGGTGGAGCAAGCAGGTGCGGATCCCGTTTTTTCAAGTAGATGCCTTTACGGCGGTGCCTTTTGGGGGCAACCCGGCGGCGGTGTGTTTGCTGCCCCAGGAGCTGCCGGCAGCTTTGATGCAAGCGATTGCGGCGGAGAACAATTTGTCGGAGACGGCTTTTTTGCTGCCCCAGGGATCCCTGGGCGCTGTTCCCCACTATGGGCTGCGCTGGTTTACTCCGACGACGGAAGTGGATCTCTGTGGCCATGCCACCTTGGCCGGTGCCTATGTGCTCTTGACCGAGGTGCACCCGGAAGCTCAGGAGGTGGCCTTTTCCACCCGCAGTGGCCGGTTGTCGGTGCGGCGGCAGGGGGAGCGGCTGGCGATGGATTTTCCCGCCCAGGCTCCCCAGCCCTGGCCGGAAGCGCAAGAGCAGGTGGCAGCGGCTTTGGGGATCCCACCTGTAGATCTGTGCCGCGGAGGCATGGGTATGGCGGTGCTGGCTTCGGCCCAGCAGGTGCAGCAGGTGCAGCCGGATTGGGCCCAGGTTCAGGCGCTCCCCGTTTCCGGCTTGATCGTCACCGCCTCTGGGGAGGATCTGAAGGATGGGCCGGATTTCGTCTGCCGCGTTTTCGCCCCCCAGTTGGGGATCGTGGAGGATCCGGTGACGGGATCTGCCCAGTGTCTTTTGATGCCCTATTGGTCGAGGCGCCTGGGCCGGGCTGAGCTCAAAGCCCGCCAGCTCTCGACGCGGGGAGGCGAGCTGTGGTGCCGCGATCTCGGCCCTCGTGTGGAGATTGCCGGCCAAGCGGTGTTGGTGATTGTGGGAGAGCTGCGGATCCCCTAGAAAAAAGCACCCCGGCTGGTTCCGGGGTGGTGGAAAAAGTATGGGAACGGTTGGGCTAGCCCAAAAGTTCTGCCGCCTGAATGAGTTCCACTTGCTTTTTCTTGAGCACCAGCAGGAGCTGGGTGATGGCCACCGCTGCCAGGAAGGCCACCAGCCATTTCACCCGATCCGGGCTTTGCAACACCAGATCCCGCTCTGCTTGGCCAAAGCCGCCCACGTTGGGGTTGTTGGTGACCGGATCCCCCTCTTGGACGCTGTCGCCCACGTTAACCACCAACTCCGGCCCCGGCGGCACTACCAAGTTTTGGATCCCGTTTTCGGTCTCGAAACTGAGCACCCGCGTGCCCGGCAACTCGTATTCGGGCGGCACCAGGGCGGCCAGCTCAGCTGGCAGGTCGCTGAGATCCGACTCGACGGTGGCAATGCTGGCCAGGCGACCGGTGGCGGGAGCGCGGAAGACGTTGTTGTTGCTGAGGCTGCCGTCGGGGTTGATCTGGCCACGACCGCGGTTGGCGCCGACATAGACCCGATATTTCATGAAGGCCACCGAGGGATCCTCTTTCGGGTCAGGCGCTACCACCGGGAAGACGATTTCCTGGTGTTGCTCGCCGGGCAAAGGGCCCACCAGAAGGATGTTGGGCTTCTCGTCGCTGTAGGGGGTGATGTAGGTCTCGGCGGTTTCCTGCCGCTGTTCCTCGGTCATCTCCTCTTCGGTAGCCAAACGGAAGCCCTCCGGCAACACCACCACAGCACCCACATTCAGCCCGCCTTTGCTGCCATCCCCCAGCACCTGCTGTTTGCTCAGGTCATAAGGGATCCCGACCTTGATGGTGAACACCTGGCCAGGGGTAACCGCCTGCGGCACTTCGGCACGGGCGGGCATGGCGTTCAGGTGGCAGTTGGCGCAGACAATTTTTCCGGTGGCCTCGCGGGGGTTGTCGTAGGCCATCTGGGCGTAATAAGGGTAGGCTGCCGCCGGACGGGATCCCATCCCCAGCAACAGCAGCAGCGCACACACGGCTAAGCAAATTCGCTTCATAAGTCCAGCTCAGAATGGATTGCAATCACAGTTTTGGAACACAATTGGGGAAGAGCGATCTCGATCATTCGCCCCACCTCGCTCGGCAGAAGCTGACCTAACCACAAGCGGCTCACCTCGCCATCGGGATCCTGACTCACCGTTTTAAAAGGACTCCATCCCGCTAGCACGACCGGGAATTCAGTTAACCTCAGTTAACAGTTGAACCCAATTGCCGCCGTAGAGCTGTCGGGATCCCTTGCTCCTTCAGCTAGGCCTCGCGGAAATCGGGGCCTTGCCAGGGGCTGAAGCGAACGTTGTCGCCATCCACTGTGGCGCTCACCAGCTCCAGCGAGCGGGGAGCCGGCCCCCGGATCACCTTGCCGTTGGCCGCGTACTGGGATCCGTGGCAAGGGCACTTAAACAAGTTTTCTCCCACATTCCAGGGCACCACACAGCCGAGGTGGGTGCAAACAGCATTGAGGCCGTAATTGGCCACCGCCCCGTTGTCGATCACGATATAGGTGGGATCCCCCTTTAAGCCTTGGGCCAGCACCCGATCCGTGGCGGCATGGGTGGCCAACAGTTCACTGACGCTGATGGGCTTGCCGAGGGCGTCCTGAGCGATGAGGCCCTCACCCCCTCCCCCGGACGAGGGCGGAATAAAATACTTCACCACCGGGTAGAGGGCGCCCACCACCACCACTCCCACCGAGCCACTGAGCAGGGCATTCAGAAAAACCCGCCGGCTCATGGGGGGGGCTTCAAAGTTGCTAACCGCTTCCGTCATAATGGCAAATGCAGACCTGAGAAGTTTTAACGTTCGTTGACAAGCGACACCATCCTAACCGACCCCTTTGGCCAATATCGTTAAGAAATGCAACGGTGAACCCAAGGCCTTCAGCCTACCCGGCAACATTGAAGCCAGTCTCAAGCCAGTGCGATGACGGGATCCGACTTTCAAGCTTTGCTGCAAGACAAGTGGGGCTGCTCCTACGACGTGCAGTTGCGGCGTATCCAGCAAAAGGTGGTGTTGCTGGTGATGTGGCGCTACCTGGAGCAGCCCTCTTTTCCCTTGAGCGAGGCCGAGTACCTGGCCCACTTGGAGAAGGTGATGGCCCATTTACAGGCTTGGGGGGTGTGGGAAACCGTGCGCCGCGAAATCGAAGCCACCCGTCAGAGGCCTCGCATGGGCAAAGCGGTGGCCATTCCTCTAGATTTGCAAAAGGTGGGGGAGCGGGCCTCCGAGTGGTTGCTGTAAGTCCTAGAGGGGACGCTGCTTGCGCACTGGTTCGGTTTCGGGGCGATCCTCCTGAGCTTCTGATTCCAGTTCCAGCAGCGTGCGGAATGCCGGCTCGTCCAGACGGTAGTCCCGCTGCTCGATCAGATCTCGGTCGGTCGAGTAAATGGTGTCGGACTCGGACACAACTTCCTGACGGCGGAAGCGGCGGGCAAAGTTGAGTTTGCGCAGCAGCGCCTCTGTGGGACGCTTCAGTTGCTCTCGCCAAAGCTGCCGGATGCGATTGCGCCGCTCCACCCCTTGATTGCGAATTTGCAAGGCCAGCCAGCGAACGGCAGGCACGGCCAAAAACAGCGTGCCGTAGAGGAAGAGGAATCCAATCAGCGGGTAGATAAACGCCAAAAAGGCGTTGCTGCCGGCGGCGGCGGCCACCTCTTCCCGCGCTCCGTAGAGAATGGCGGCCAGAAAGAAATTGAGCACCCCCAATCCCCCCGCCAGGGTCAGTTGACCAGGTGTAGCCCGGCTAAACACCCAGGGTTTCTCTTGCAACACTTCAGGGATCCCCTTGGGCTGGCGCTCTGAGGCGGCCACCTGCAGCTCCGGGAAGCGGTAGACGATATCCCCGTCGTCGCTCACCTCCGGCTGACCGTCGAACTTGAGCAAAATCGGCAGCATGTAGTCTTCATACTCCAGGGCCGGGGATCCCGGCTCCACATCCAGATAGGGCAACACCTGCTCTGCTGTGATCACCCCTCCATTGGCGCGAATCAGTTGGCCGATGAGGGCATAGCGCTCCTCCTCTAGGTTGGCATTGGGATCCCCATCCCCAAACAGGAAGCTGTACACCGCCTCCAAAAAGTTCATCTCTGCTTGTTCCTGGCGGGGGCGCGCCCGACCGGAATAGTCCCTGTAGTAGTAGGGATAGGGATCCCAGAAGGGGTTGCCAACCCAAAGGTTGGGAAAGTAGTAAAACCCTATCCCCCGCGACCGGCTGCGATTGTCCTCCTCGCGGCTACTGGCCATCTGCAGAGCAATCAAGGCCAAAACGATCAAAACAATCGACACCACCAGCAGGATGCCAAAGGAGATGCGCAGCCCATAGAGAAAGCCCCCCCACAGCTTGCGACGCAGGGCGGCAAGCCGATCCTGCTGCTCTTTGCGCTTGAGAATGCTGCGAAAATCAGGCGGGAAAACGTAGGCGATCTCCCCCTGCCGGGAAACTTGCAGATGCCCCTCCGCCTTTTGGGCCAAATTCAGCAGCTCTTGTTTGGCCTCGTGTAAAGATAGGCCCGTGCTGGAGGCAATATCTCCCAGAGTGACCCGCAGGCCCAACTGTTCTACTGCGTCCATCACCAATGTTTGGGTAGCCACTCTTAACCTCCGCTTTTCGCCGAGACGCGCCGGGGAGCCTATCGGAACCCTTGACCCCGATCCGCTCCCGCATCGATCTATTTCCAGTATCTCCCCTCAACTCCGCGGCGGCGAGGGTCGTTGTTCCTCCCGCCAGCTTTTAACTGGGATCCCCATGAGGTGCCCTGCTGTTTTCTCCACAGCTTGCCGACCTGCCGCAACCTAAGCTTGGGGGAGTCTTATGTACCCCCATCTAGGGCAGCCAGGCCATCACGGCCAGCAGGGCAGAGAGGATCCCGATTAACGCCCAGGTGAGCGGCTTTGTATCCAACGGGGGAGCGGCTTCGCGAGGATCAAGGGAATCGCCAGATTTGGGGGAAGAGCCCTTGCGCTGAGATTGCCCATAGTCCAAGCGGTACGCCGGGGTGTCAGCTTCCTCGAGCCGGCTGAGATCGGGAATTTCGCTCAACCACTCCGCCGGACGCCGCAGACGGGGAGCTTGCCAGATGCCCAAAACATAGCGAGCCTGCTGGGCAACTTCTGGATCCGGGTTGCGCAGCAGGGTTTGGGCCAACCGGATGGCCTCCTGCGTTTCGCCAAGGGCTTCTTGGGCCAGGGCCTGCCAGAGCCGTAGCTTGCCCGACTGTGGGTAGCGGCTTTGGGCCTGCTTTATCTGTTCCAGCGCCTGCCGATAGTCTCCTCGCTCGAACTTCGACTGGATCAGGGCCAGGTGCTGGGTCAATCCCAGGTTTTCGGGAAGGGCCATCTTCGGGCTCCGCAGGCTAGGTCAGCTTCTGTTCTACTCCAAACCCCACCAGCAACAGCTCCTGCAAAGGCTGACCTTGAGGGGGGCGTCGGTAGGTGAGGATCTGCCGCAGGCGCAGACGAGGATTGAGTAGGGTGATGGTATCTACGGCAACCACGCGCGTGTAGGTGGTGGTCATCACCAGTTGCAGGGATCCAGGATCGAACCGGAAAACTGCCACCATCGGGCGATCTTCCTCATAGGCCCGATCCCGCAGATAGTCTCCCTCCAGACCCAGGGAGGTTTCTTGCCGAGGGACAAACAGCATGTTCAGCTCTTGCCCGGCCTCCTCCCCCGTTTCGGAAACCGTCTCAAAAGCCAAGTGAAAGCCCAAAAAACCATCCACGTTGTGGTTGGGGTAGTTGTTGTCGGCCAGCACCTTGTGCTTCAGCTCAGGGGTGAGGGTGCGAATGGTGAACTCGGTGCGGGAGCGCTCCACCTCGCCACGGTCTAGGTAATGGTAGGTGCGCTCGGTGCGCCAAGCCCCGATGCAGCAGTTGAAAAAGTGGTGGAATTGTTGGATGGCGTTCATGCAGGCGGGAGCGGACAAAGTCAGAGATCGACGCCGGAGCCGAGAAGTGGCCCAGGCAACTCTGCTCCCGATCCTAAAACGAATCGAAAACAAACAGGAGTCCCCATCCCGAATGCCAAAGATTGAGATCTCCACGGGGTGGAGACCTGGAACGCAATCCCCTCCTAGCGGCCTTGTGCCACCGGGATCCCCTGGGGCTGCCCCAACAGCTCCAGGGCTCGCTGAAGCTGGATGTCCTCCGGCCCGGCCAGGGTTTCTGCCGTTAGGGGAACGGATCCCTCCCCCACCACCACATCCGGCTGGATCCCCTGGTGATGGATGTTATGGCCGCTGGGGGTGAGGTACTTGGCCGTCGTCACCGCCAGCCCAGAGCCATCTGCCAGCTCCAGCAGGGATTGGATCAGCCCCTTGCCAAAGGTGCGCGTTCCCACCAGTCGGGCTCGCCCACTGTCCTGAAGTGCCCCGGCCAACACTTCACTGGCACTGGCGCTGCCCTGGTTCACCAAGACCACCAGCGGCGCCTCTGTGAGCACCTCGCCGGTGGCGGGAATGCTGTCTTGAATGCCGTGGCGATCCGTCACCAGCACGATGTCGCCCTTGGGGATCCAGAAGCGGGCGATCTCGATGGCCGCCTGTAAGAGTCCCCCTGGGTTGTTGCGCAAGTCGAGAATGTAGCCCCGCACCCCCTGAGCTTCAGCGGCCCGAATGGCTTGACGAACCTGAGCGGCAGCATTGCCGTTGAACTGGCTGAGGCGAATGTAGGCCACCGTTCCCTGAGGCAGCTCAAAAAAACGGGTGCGCACGGGGTTGATGGTGATCGACTGGCGCACCAGCTCCACCTCCCAAACGCGATCCTGCCGCTTCAGCTTCAGAGTAACCGGCGTGCCGCTGCGCCCCCGCAGCCGTTCGGCCACTTCGTCTAAGCTCAGCCCTGCCACCGGCACCCCATCCACGGCCAAAATCTCGTCCTGAGGTTGAATCCCGGCCTGCTCGGCAGGAGTGCCTTCCATAGGCGCAATTACCCGCACCGAGCCCTGCTCGTCGATGGCGATCTGCAAACCGACACCGCTCAGCTCCCCGGCTGTAGAGGTCTGCAAGCTAAGGTAGTGCTCTTTGTCCAGAAAGCGGGTAAAAGGATCCCCCAGCGTCGCCAACATCTCCTCAATAGCGCGGTAGGTCTCTTGCCGATCCTTCAGGGGCCGGGAGAGAAACCGTTGCCGCACCTGCCACCAGTTTTGCCCGTTAAACCCCGGATCTACATAGGCTCGATCCACATAGGCCCAGGCCTGCGCCAGCAGTTGCTGCTCTTCTCCCCAGCGACTGGCCTGAACTGGACAGGCATCCATGCCCAAACTCGCCCAGAGCAAACACCCCAGCAGAACAATGCGGATGCCCCAGGCCAACCTTGCTCGGATCCCCCACCATCTCCGATGGAGCCCTGTGTGTCTCAGCTTCTGCACAACCATCTATCCTAAAAAAGTTAAGAAATGTGAACAAAACACAGCATTGAAAAGTCGTCTGGCCTGTCGGGATCGAGATCTGGCTCCCAAAGCTGAGCCTTGCGTCAGGATGGTGTTAAAGAATTGTGTTAGATTGCTGAGTGGAGCAGGCCTGCCCTGCCCTCAAGATCCACTTTTCAAAAACTGCAGGCATCATGAGCAAAGTTTACGACTGGTTGGACGAGCGGCTGGAGATTACGCCTTTCGTCGACGACGCAACTGGGAAATTCATTCCGCCTCACGTTAACATCTTCTACTGCCTTGGCGGGGTGACGCTGGTGTGCTTCCTTATTCAGTTTGCCACCGGCTTCGCCATGACCTTCTACTACCGTCCGACGGTGGCCGAGGCCTTTGAGTCGGTCAACTACATCATGACCCAGGTCAACTTCGGCTGGCTGCTGCGCTCCATCCATCGCTGGAGCGCCTCCATGATGGTGTTGATGATGATCCTACACACCTTCCGGGTTTATCTGACAGGAGGGTTCAAGAAGCCTCGCGAGCTGACCTGGGTGACCGGTGTGATCTTGGCGGTGCTGACAGTTTCTTTTGGCGTTACCGGCTACTCCCTGCCCTGGGATCAGGTGGGCTACTGGGCAGTCAAGATCGTCTCCGGTGTGCCCAGTGCGATTCCGGTGGTGGGTGACTTGTTGGTGCAGCTTATCCGTGGCGGCGAAGCTGTCGGCCAAGCGACTCTGACTCGCTTCTACAGCTTGCATACTTTTGTGTTACCCTGGCTGGCTGCGGTCTTCATGACCATGCACTTTCTGATGATCCGCCGCCAAGGGATTTCTGGGCCTTTGTGAGCAAAGTTTGTCTCTTGGCTCCGCAAACGGTGACCCTTTAGCTTCTGGTTCAGGATTTTTGCAAGGAGAACTCTCATGGCTATCTCAAAGCAGGTCATAGCGACTGAGGCCATTACCCGCAAAGTTGACCTAGACAACCCCAAGGTTGTAGCCAAGCTGAAGAAAAACATGGGCCATATGACCTATGGTGAGCCTGCTTGGCCCAACGATTTGCTTTTTATGTTTCCGGTGGTGATCCTGGGTACCATCGGTCTAATCGTCGGCCTGGCGGTCATGGATCCCGCAGGGGTGGGCGAGCCGGCGGATCCCTTTGCCACACCGCTGGAAATTCTGCCGGAATGGTATCTCTACCCCGCTTTTCACATTTTGCGTATTGCTCCCAACAAGTTGTTGGGGATTGCTCTGATGTCTGCTATTCCTGTCGGTCTTTTGTTTGTGCCCTTCATCGAAAACGTCAACAAGTTCCAAAATCCGCTGCGCCGCCCGGTGGCGACGACGGTGTTTTTGATCGGCACCTTGGTTACCCTCTACCTGGGTATCGGTGCCACTTTGCCCTTGGATAAGTGGGTCACCTTGGGCTTGTTCTAGAGCTTTAGCTTGAGGGTTTGCTCATCATTATTGTTATAGGGTGCAGCAGGTCAGTGGCCAGGCTGCACCTTATATCATCCCTGGAGAGAGCTTTTTGGGGGAGTTCTCCACAAACCTGTGTGCCAAGGGATGGCTGAGCCCGCCGAAATGGTAGTATTTCTACGCCATTGTCTTCAGCTTGACTGCTCATGAGCGCCGCAACTGCTCGAACCTATCGGATCACGGCCCTAGCCGGCGATGGGATTGGCCCAGAAATCATGCGGGTGGGGCGGGCTGTCTTGGATGCGGTTGCTGCCCAGATGGGGTTTTCCATTCAGTGGCAGGAGGGTCTGATCGGCGGGGCGGCCTATGAGGAAACGGGGGATCCCTTGCCGCCAGAAACCCTGAAAATGGCCCAGGAGAGCGACGCCGTCTATCTGGCAGCGGTTGGCGACTTTAAGTACGACACCCTGCCTCCTGAGAAACGCCCAGAACGGGCTTTGTTGGGCTTGCGGGCCGGCCTGGGGCTCTTTGCCAACTTGCGCCCGGTGAAAGTCTTCCCCCAACTGGTGGCGGCCTCTTCCCTGAAGCCGGAGGTTATCGCGGGGATCGACCTGGTGGTGGTACGCGAGCTAACAGGGGGCATCTACTTTGGTCAACCCAAAGGGATCTTCACAGATGCCAAGGGATCCCGGCGCGGCGTGAACACCATGGTCTACAGCGAGGCCGAGGTCGATCGCATCGCTCGTGTGGCCTTCGAACTGGCGCGCAAGCGGCGGCGCAAGCTCTGCTCGGTGGACAAGGCCAATGTCCTGGAGGTATCGCAACTGTGGCGGGAGCGGGTCAATGCCATGGCGGCTGAGTACCCCGACGTGGAACTTTCCCACCTCTACATCGACAATGCTGCTATGCAGTTGGTGCGCTGGCCCAAGCAGTTCGACGTCATCCTCACCGGCAATCTCTTCGGCGATATCCTGTCCGACGAGGCGGCAATGCTGACCGGCTCTATTGGTATGCTGCCCTCGGCCTCCTTGGGATCCTCCGGCCCTGGGGTGTACGAGCCGGTACACGGGTCGGCTCCCGATATTGCCGGACAAGACAAAGCCAACCCCATTGCCCAGGTGCTCTCCGGCGCTCTGCTGCTGCGTTACTCCCTGGAACAGCCGCAAGCTGCCGACCGCATCGAACAGGCGGTAGAGGCCGTTTTGGCACAGGGTTACCGCACCCCAGATATCTATTCCGAGGGAACAACCTTAGTGGGTTGCCGGGAAATGGGAGACAAACTGGTGGCAGCTCTGTCCCAGCAGCAGGCGTCGTAGCCTTGCAAGCAAGATTGAGATGCTTTACCCCCTCCCCCAAAAGGAGAGGGGAGCTACGCCTAACCCGCCTCAGGAAGAAGGTCGATCCCCTCAGTCGTTTCAAGCGCCTCTTCCGGTCGAGAGGTTGTTTCTTGGCAGCGCTCCATAGCTTGCAAAAGCAGGGTTTCCCCTTCTTGCAAGGTTTCGATGCGACAGAGAAGGGCGCGGAATTGAGAAGCCCCCACAAAATCTTTGATGTACCAAGTCATGTGCTTGCGGGCCTGTCGGATGCCACGTTCCCCCTTACACTCCCAGAGGCCCCGCAAGTGTTCTAAAGCCATTTGAATCCGCTCCAGGGGGGTAGGAGCTGGTCTTTCTTGGCCGGTTTTCAGGAAGTAATCGATTTCCCCCACCAGGAAGGGATAGCCCATGGTGCCGCGGGAGCACATCACCCCATCGGCGCCAGTTTCCTCCAGACACTTTACCGCCGCCGCTGGTGAGAAAATATCCCCGTTGGCAATTACCGGAATGCGCAGATGCTCTTTGACACGGCGAATCCAATCCCAACGGGCTTTGCCGTTGAACCCCTGAGCCCGTGTCCGGCCATGCAAAGTCAGCAATTGCGCTCCGGCCTCCTGCAGCCGGTGGGCAAAATCCAGAATGTTGATCTCCTGATCCGACCAACCCAGGCGAGTTTTCACTGTAACAGGTACGGGCACGGCTTTGGCCACCGCTTCCACAATCCGGGCTGCCGTGTCCGGCTCCCGCAGCAGGGCAGAGCCGCCGCCGTTTTTGGTGATCTTGTTCACAGGGCAGCCCATGTTGATATCTACCAAGGTCGCCCCCTCATCCACCGCCATACGGGCTGCTTCCGCCAAAAAGTGGGGTCGGCAGTCGAACAACTGAATGCCGATGGGCTGCTCCCCCTCCCCCACTTCCATAATGCGGGGTAGCTCGCGGGCATAGTGCAAGCCGGTCGCGTTCACCATTTCGGTGTAGACCAGGCTTTGCGGGGCAAAGCGGCGTACCAGCCCCCGAAACACTTTGTCTGTCACTCCCGACAGGGGTGCCTGAAAGACGCGACTAAAAATCTTCACCCCGCCAATCTCAAGGGGTTGGGCCATTCGAGCTTGCAATTGCGGCGAAAGCTGCAGGCTCATCGGGATCCGGAGAAAGCAACCAGCAACTTATCCTTCTTTGTTGACAAAGTAAAGTAGGCCCATGATGCGCGCCCGTTTGATGGCGGCGGACAGCTCCCGCTGCTGCTTGGCGGTCAGGCCGGTGATGCGGCGGGGCAGGATCTTGCCTCGCTCGGTTACAAATTTCTTGAGCAGCTCAACATCGGTGTATTTGATCGGCTCTCCCGGCTTGATGGGAGACAGGCGGCGACGAGCGTAAACCATAGGTCAGGGGAACGGTAAAGCGGCTTGAACTACTTGATCTCTTTATGGACGGTGTGGCGGTTGCACTTGGGGCAGAATTTCTTCAGCTCCAAGCGGGCCGTGGTGTTACGGCGATTTTTGGTGGTGGTGTAGCGGTTCACCCCTGGAGAACGCTTATTGACGTTGGTGCGGCACTCCGTACACTCCAGGGTAATGATGATGCGAGCACCCTTTGCTTTGGCCATGACGGATCCCAAGGTGGAGGAAGTAAAAGCACTTGGGAACCCCCAACCCCAGGGGTTGAGGCTGGAGATGGGTTCACCTCGTAAGCGCGATCACCAATTATCCAACTTTTCTTTGACGGAATCAACCCAGTTTTTGACTTGCTTGCCGGTTTGTTGTCTTAGGCTGCGGGTGTTCCGATCCACGTCCTTGCTCAGGCGCTGCATCTGCTGGGAAAGATCGCGCACTGCCTCGTTGCGTTGGGCTTGGCGCAACAGCTCGCGAGCGGCGGACTTGACGTCCTCGGCGGCGTCCCCCTCCAGGATGTCCTGCAGCAACCGCAGGGCTTTTTCATCCAGGTGGTAGCCCTGCTCCGATTCCACCACCAGGGTGCGCCCGGCCCGGTCGTGGATGCTCTGGCGTTTTTCCTTGTCGAAGAGGGCGAACAGGCCATCGGCCGCCAGGGGCACCAGCAGGGCTTCCGTGAGCACAAATAGGGAGAGCACCCCCTCGCGGGCCAGGGAGCGAACCAGGTGGGGCGGTGCCTCGGTTTCGGGATCCAAGGTTTTGAGGTTCAGCAGCCATTTGCCAAGGCTTTGGCCAGCGGGGCGGGATTGGAAGTAGCCGCGGTTCACCAGCCAGGTGGCGAAGAAGGCGATGTAGCCGGTCATGTCCACGGCGCCCGCATCGGCTCCCACCAGAGAAGCCAAGCCCTGCGCCAGGTAGGAGACCCCCAGCCCCAGCCCAAAATCCAGGGCAAAGGCCCCGATCCGTTTGCCCCAGGGGGCCAGTTTGGGCAGGTTTTCCTCGGCCTGGGGCGAGCTGGCTGCTTGGGAAGCCGGTCGCTCTGCTTGTACAGGAGGCAAGGAGGTTGCCGGGGGCAAGGCGCTGAAAGCTTGCCACTCGCTGGCGTTTTGATCCAGTTGCTCGGTTTTGGGCCGCTCTGGAAATGGAGGCCGTTCAGGATAGGGTCTGGGATCCGTCATCGCAGGTTGAGGCTGTCAGTCCTATCATTCTAGCTAGCAAGGCGGGTCTAGACCCCCACCGGCAGGGGAGCAGGGCTGCGGCGCGGGATCGCGTAGGTCATCCGATCCCGGGCCAGGATTGTGTTGGGAAAAATCGCTTGAGCTTCCGCCAGCAAGTCTTCTAGGGTGATGGGAGCTTCGGGGGTGTAGCGGGGACTGAAGTGGGTGAGGATGAGGGTCTGGGCCTTGGCTTCGGCGGCCACCCGCGCGGCCATGGCGGCAGTGGAGTGCTTGGCGCGCTGGGCCAGTTCGCGATCCGCTTCGGCGTAGGTGGCCTCGTGGATGACCAGGTCAGCAGCGCGGGAGAGATCGACGGCGTTGCGGCAGAAGATGGTGTCGGTGCAGTAGGAGAGCTTGCGCCCTGGGATGGGATCCCCCACATAATCTCGCCCGTGGAAGTGGCGGCCCTGCCAGAAGATGGATTGCCCGGCCTTGAGCTGGCCGTAGAGGGGGCCGGGCGGGATCCCGTCGGCCTGAGCCTTGGCCACGTCGAAAGTGCCTGGTCGATCCTGTTCCACCACGCGGTAGCCGAAGGCGGGCACTCGGTGATCCAGGGGCGCGCAAAAAACCCAATATTCTGGATCCTGAAGAATGAGACCTGTTTCTACGGTGTGAACCCGGAAGGAATAGGGGATCCGCGTCTCGCTGTAGCGCAGCACCGCCTTCAGGTACTCTTCCAGGCCGGGGGGGCCGTAGATGTCGATGTGTTGGGGGGTACTGCCCAGGCCACAGGAGGCCAACAGCCCCGGCAGGCCGTAGATGTGATCCCCGTGCATGTGGGTGATGAAAATGCGGCGCAACTGGCTGGGGCGCAGCTCGTCCAGCCGCAACAGTTGGTGTTGGGTGCCCTCGCCACAATCAAACAGCCACCATTCCGACCGCTGCGGAAACTGCACCGCCACGCCAGAGACATTGCGCTGGCGGGTGGGCATGCCGGAGCTGGTGCCCAAGAAGGTAACACGAATGGCGTTGGGATCCGTCACAAGGGCAGAACGGTAAAGTTGAAGGAATGGGATCCCTAGCTTATCAACTGTTCCTGCCGCGCGCAGGGAAAAGGCGGCCCAAAACCCTTGTTAGGATGAAAAGTAAGTGTCAGCTTTCCCGCCATGATCACCTTGACCGAGAGCGCCATCCAAGAGCTAAAACGCCTGCGCAGCAAGTACGAGAAGGAGGGATCCCAGCCCATCCTGCGGCTGGGGGTCAAGCCCAGCGGCTGCTCTGGCCTCTCTTACGTGATGAACTTCGAGCCCCAGGCCAACCCTGACGACCATACCTTTGACTTTGGCGATATTCGGGTGGCAGTGGATCCCTTGAGCATGACTTTGATCCAGGGCCTCACCGTCGACTTTTCCGAGGATCTGTTGGGGGGCGGTTTCAAATTCAAGAACCCCAACGCGGTGGCTAGCTGTGGCTGCGGCACTTCCTTTGCCACCGCCGAAACTGCCGCTGCCGTCGGCCATTGATCACATCCTGCCGGACGACTCTAGGCTGGGCAGGCGGAGTACAAAACACGTCCACCCGTCCTCGCTGCTGACTCGAACGTGGCCCTTGAGATGCTCCACCCACTGCTTCACCAAAGCCAACCCCAGGCCGCTACCTGGCTGGGCCCAGGGATCCGCAGTGGGCACGCGGTAGAAGCGCTCGAAGAGGCGGGGCAGATGTTCCGGCTCGATCTGAGCGCTGTTGCCGATCTTAAACTCAACCCCTTCAGGGATTGGCTGAACCTCTAGACGGATCGTGCCACCTGGCTGGGTAAACTTGCAGGCGTTGTCCAGCAGTTCTTTGAGGATCTGGGTCAGGAGCTGCGGATGGCTGTAAAACCGCCAGGGGGAGGGGGGCAGATCCCCCACCTGCAGCGTGAGGGAGCGGGCCTGGGTGCATTGCTGCGCCGACTCGATCAAGCTGTGCCAGAGGTGGG